>NZ_JAMXMW010000030.1:0-88199 GCF_024055675.1 Actinoallomurus rhizosphaericola
TAGATCGCGCAGGAGCCGTATATCGACGGGCGTGTTCTGATCGCTGGTGTGATTCGTGACAGGCGTGGTTGTCTCGACCGACGCCGTCGGAGCCGTCTGGTCGCGCTGGTCATCGATCCGTTCCATCATGCTGGGGATCAGGATTTCTTCGACTCCACAGCCCAAAGCGGTGCAGATGGTATCCAGATCGGAAATATTGATCTTCTGCACCCTCCCGGACCATAGGTAGTGCGCCTTTGCGACACTGATGGCGAGCCCCTCGGTAGCGAGCAGGCGTTGCAACTCGCTGGGTTTCCAAACGCCGCGTTTAGCGGCGGCCAGGCGCAGGTTCCACTTCATCGCTGATCATCACCTTCCAGATCCAGGCGCCGTGCCGCCCGCAGGGCGGTGGTGTACGCGCGGCGTTGGCGGCCAGCACGCCGCGCATGCCAACGCGTCGGGGTGGCCGAGGTGGTCGTGGTGGTGAGGCGCTCGCGGGGAGCGGCGGCTTTGACATGCCGGGCGCGCTGGTGCGCGGCCCGGTCTCGTCGGGCCAGGCGCAACGATCCGAGCGCCTCGGGATGGGATGGGCCGGCATCGTCTGGGGACGTTGCGCCTGGTCGCCACTACCCCGTCAGAGGCCTTCGAACGCGATCAGGCAGGAGGCCTCGTCCTCGCGTTCGGTGTCGAGGGGTTCGGGCTTGATCAGGTCAGTCAGGAACGCGGTGATGAACTCGACCGGGGTGTTGTCGGTGAAGGTGGCCTCCCACATGAGGTCGTGCAGGTCACCGTAGGCGCGGATGCCCCACAGCGGCCCGCCGGGGGAGAAGTCGTTGGACTCGGGCAAGAACGCCAGGATGACCCGGCGGTCCGGGGCGAACGCGTAGGCGTTCGCCTTGTCGTCCAATGTGACGGTCCACCCGGCGGCCCGTACCAATTCCAGTGCGGTCCCAGGCAGCCCGGGCCCGGCCAGCGGACGTGATACCAGCGCCATGGCACCTCTCCTTCCACGTAGCGGCATGGACACCGATCGCCGACCCTGCCCCCGGGGATTGGGCCCGGGCGTGCGGTGACGATGGGCGTCGATTCAGGCTCGACTCCCCGGCGCACGTCAAGGCACGGCCACATGCCCCGATCGGCAGGCCCCCAGGCGCACGAGGCGGCACGTCCGGGGAGGGCGAACAGCGCGAACCGGCGGACAACCGGGGACCCGTTTCGTCGAGCGTGGCTGTTATGCCACCGGCCGGGCGGTGGCAATGACGCACGGGTGAGTGTGGTCGGCCTCTCGGCCGGCGAGGCTGCCGCAGTGGAGGCGTGAGGAGTGCTTCGGTCGTGGTCCGGTGCCGGTGGCTCAGCGGCTCGTCGGGTCCGGCGTTGCCGGGAGTCGGGACGGTGCTGCCCAGGGTGGCGGCCACATCGGCCTTGGGGGGAGATGGCGGGTTGGAGCGGTCACGGTCAATCCCCCCGTGGCTGAGAAGTGTGGTCATAGTCGGCGGGCCACCATCGGTAACCGGTTCTGCCGGGCCCACCGCCTTCAGTTCGGTAGATGGTGGTACGGGTGGCCGCCCCCTTGTCGGCGAGCGCGGCCAGGGCTTTGCCTGCGGTGGAGTAGCCGACCCCTGCCGCGTGGGCGAGTTCGGCGGCGGTTAGGCCAGGGTTGGCCCGCAGCGCCGCCTGCACCGCGCAGGCGGCATCCGGCTTGGACGGGGTGTCCTCCATGCCCAGGAACCGCCGCACCATCTGGTTGGGGGTGTCGCCGGGGCGGGCGTGTTGTTCGAGGCAGGCCATGACTTCATCGTCAATACGGATGGTTCGAAACATCGGTGTGTATCCCTTCTTGCGGTAGCAGCCGGATGCACCGCAGGCGTTTATCTGTTCGGCATGAACCGTTGTGGCGCAGGCGTAGGCCACCGCGAGCGGTCGCTGCTTTTGTCGCGGTGCCGCGTGGACCGGAGTGGACGTCGGCCGAGTTGCTGGTGACCAAGACTCGGGGGTGGCGGGCCGGGCTCCAGCAGCCCCCTCCTGTGCTGGTGCCCGGCCCACCCCCGCCTGCGACGGGTGCGGTTCACCCGGTGATGGCGTGCAGGGCGGTGGTGTAGACGTCAGCCAGGTTTCGCTGAACAGCGTGAAAATCGCATGGGACGTCGGTTCCGAGGTGGCCGGGGTCCTGCGCGCAGCATTCGCCGTTCAGACGCCGGTAGTGGGCGGCATCTCGTAGCGCGGCGGTGATGACGAGCAGGTGGGTGATCAGCGGCCCGGCCGCCGCCGCGAATCCGGTGGAAGCGGCGACGACCTCGGAGGTGAGGCGTTCTATGACTGCCTGGCCGGCCTCCTTACCGCGGGCCGAGTCGAGGCGTTCGAGTGCCTCGTTCAGGGCGCGGTGGTGGTTTGCTATCTGTTCGGCGCGTGCGGGCTCGCCGAGGAAAAGCCAGATCAGGCCCGGTGTGGTGGTCACATTGACCTCCGGGGATCGATGGCCGGGTAGGTGCCGGTGGGCGGGATGGCCGGGCCGGGGCCAGGAGGCGGGGCGGCAGGCCCGGTGGCGGGTGTTGCCGGTCCGGCCGGGGGGAGCGGGACGATTTCGAGGGCTTGGGTGTCGTGGTAGAAGTGCCGGGCTGCCTCGAGGTTGGCGATGGCCTGGGCGTCGGTGAAGGGGCACTCGCTGCGCGGGATGACGTTTTCGAGTAGGAGACGGTGTGCGGCCTGGCGGGTGCGGACCAGGGCGGTGACGGCGTCGCTGTGGGCGTGTTCGATGTGGTTGGTCAGGGTGGTCCACCAGCGGGCGTAGGCCTGCAGGTGCGCGACCTCGGCGATCGCGGGGCCGAGGTCGGGTGCGGCGACGCGGAGCTGGCTGATGAGGCGGTTGCACGCCTCCTCGGCGGCGTCTTTGGCGTTGTCGCGCAAGCCGAACAGGTGCTGGGCGAAAGGCTGCATCGCTTCTCCTTGGTCGGGTGATCGGCCCGGCCCGGGAACCCGGGCGGGGGCGGGAGCGTGGCGTGTCTCGATGTGCCGACACAAGTCGACCCGGGGAGCCCCGGCATCCGCCTGGGCAGCACCCGTGTGCCACCCGGGCGGGGGTGGTCACCCGGCGGGTGCGGTGGGGGCCGAGGTGGTGATAGCGATCAGGTCCAATGCGGCGGTGTCGTTGTAGAACCGGCGGGCGGCGTCGGTGCGTGCCAGGGATTGCGCGTGGTGGTACATCGAGCGGTGCGGGCCCGGGCCGCGTAGTACAGCGTTGTGAGCGGCGTCGCGGACCCGGATCAGGGCGGTGACGGGGTCGAGGCCGCCGTGTTCGATGTGGTCGGTCACGGTCATCCACCAGTCGGCGTAGGACTGCTTGACGGTGAAGTCGGCGATGGCGTCGGCGATGTCGTTCTCGGCTTCCTCGAGAAGGCGGATCAGGCGGCCGCATTTGTCACCGGCGGCTTCCAGCGCCTCGTCGCGGAGGCGGAACAGGTACTGGGCGAACTCGTTCATCTGTGACTCCCTTTGCGTCAGCGGCCCGTTGCCTGGGCCGTGCGGTAGCTGGGGCGGTGATGGGGTGACTCGTCTGGGGCGGCGTGGTGACGTACGCCGCCCCGGCGGGTGGTCAGGTGGTGGCCAGGGCGCGGGCGGCGGCGCGGCCGATGGTGGCGGCGGTCTCGGCGGGGTCGGTCAGGGTGACCGTGTGCGCCCCGTGCATCGGGTAGTGCGTTGTGTCGGGGGTGAGCCACAGCACGGCGCACCCGGTGCGGGTCAGGCGGGTGATGCGTTGTTGCCCGTCGGTTAGCTCCTCGGCACGGAACACGCCGTCGGAGACGATGACCAGCAGGCGGGCGGCCCCGGGGCGGGCCAGGTCGACGGCGGCCTCCAGGGCGTCGATGGCGTGGCAGAACCGTTCGGTTCCGTCGGAGGCGGAGAACTCACTCACCTGGCGTGGGGCGCGTCCGGGGTGGGTGATGGGGCGGACGCGGTCACCGAAGATGACGGTGGCCGAGCGGGCGTCGGGGATGTGGGCGGTGGCGCGGGCCAGGATCCAGGCGGCTGAGGCGACCGGTGCGGCGAACCGGTGCATGGATCCGGATACGTCGCAGGCGATGCCGACCCGTAGCGGCGGGGCGGGGATGTGTCGGCGGATGGTGCGGGTGAAGGGTTCGGCGGTGGGGGTGGCCCCGGCGGCGCGCTGGGCGTCGGCGGCCAGCGCGCCGCGCATGCGCAGCCGTCCGGGTGGGGTGGCCGAGGTGGTGGTGATGGTGACGCGTTCGCGGTGGGCGGCGGCCTTCAAATGGCGGGCGAGTTGGCGTGCGGCACCTTGTTCGCCGGGGGTGGGTTGGCGGGTGCGCTTGATCGCGGTGTCACCGCGACCGCCGGTCCCGTGTCCGCCGGGTTCGCCGAACACCGCCCGTGCGGCGCGTTCCGCGCGTTCCCGGGCGGTCTTGTTCTCTTGGCGTTCTTTCGCCTTGTCCGGGAGGGGCGGTAGGGCGGGCGGGGCGTCGGCGGTGGCGATGGCGACGAGTGCGGCGCTGATCGCAGCGGCCAAGGGTGACGGCCGGCTCGACTCCCCATCCCCCTCTTCTTCTCGCTCGTCTTCGGGTGAGGGGGGAGGTGCGTCGGGATCGGTGCCGAGGATGGTGCACCACCGGCGGCCCAGCTCCAGCATCGTGGCGGCGTCGTCATCGGCGGTGGCGTGGGCGAGGTGCCATAGGGCGGCCAGCGCGCTCAATCGGCTGGCCCCGATCACCTCGGTGATGGTCGCCTTCAGCGCGGCGACCTCATCGGTGTCCAGGACCTCGGCGTCGGCGCGGGCGAGCAACAGCGCGGCGGCGCGCCCGGCCTGCCACGGCGTCATCGCCACGTGGGGAATCTCCGCCGTTTCCGGACCGTGGGCGGCCGTGCTCGTGGTGTCGGTGCCCGGCGTTCCTGGCGTGGTGGCAGCGGAGGTGGTGGCCGTGCCGGTGCCGGGTCGGGTGGTGAAGTCGGCGAGGATGAGTTGGCGGGCGGAGGCGCGTAGCCATCGCCGGTCAGCGGGCCGCCGCCGTACCTGCGCGGCTTCGATCCGGGACTCCTCCAAGATGGTGGCCGCCTCGGCGTGGGCGGTGGGCGCCTCCTCGGGGGTGGTGGTCCACCTCGAGTGGCGGGCGTGGGCGGCCTCGTGAACGAACACGCCCCACAGCGCGGGGTAGCGTTCCCGGTCCGACGGGCGGCGCGGGTCGCAGGTGGCCGGGCTGTGGCCCAAATGTGTGCCGTCGAGCTCGATGGTGGCCAGGGCGGGGATGAAACAGCCCGGTGAGCCGAGCCCGGCTCCGGGCGCGCAGGTGACGGTCAGGTCCTCGCGCCCGGTCAGGTGGGTGATCTGGTCGGTGAACGCGGCGGACAGTTTCAGCCACGCGCCGCTCGGGGTGGTGGGTTCGGGCCGGGTAGTGATCAGGTGCGTGGACATGACGGGTCCTCTCATCTGTGGATGGCAGGCGGCGGCGGTGGGGGACCGGTGGCGGTTCAGAGTTGGCGGCCCAATGCCAGCGGGGTGACGGTGCGGCCGTAGACGGTGGCGATGACCTTCGCGACCTCATCCCGGTCTTCTTCGGGGGCGATCCCGATCAGGTTCGCCACCGCCGCATCGGTGCCCAGAACGCGGGTGATCTTCTGAAAGGCGATCAGTTCACGTAGCTGCGGGGCCCACCCGATCAGCCCCGACTCGACCTGCGTGGCGAGGTTGCGGGCCACCCGGACCACGCGGTGATCGATCTTGAGGGTGCGGGCCAGGTCATAGTCGGTCGACACCCGGATTTGCGCGGCGAACCGGGACGCGAGAGCCTCGGTGAGGACCGCGCCATGGACGCCGGGGTTGTGCCCGGCGATCACATAGAAGCCGTCGGCGGCGGTGATGGTCTCGCCGGTGTGGGCTTTGACGGTGATCTGACGGCGGCCGTCCATCGCCGGATACACCACCGCGAGCACCTTGGGGGAGATGAGGGTGGCGTCGTCGATGAACAGGCACGCCCCCTCGGTCATCGCGGTCACCAGCGGCCCGTAGACGAACTCATACGCGCCCGCGCTGGTCTGGGTGTATTCGCCGACGAAATCGGCGACCGCAGTGTCCCCGTCCCCGGCCACGGTGATCAGGTCGGGGAAGGCCGCCTCGACCAGGGAGGTCTTGCCGGTGCCGGGCGGCCCGTACAACAGGGCGGGGATGCCCGCCGCGCGGAGTTTCCGCAACGCGGTGACGTCCGGCAGATCAGCCAGCGCGCGCGGATGGTAGGTCTGTCCGTTCGGCCGCCGCACACCCCCGCCCGCCTCCACCGCCGAGGCGTCCGGACCCGTCCCGCCCGGCGCGCCGGTGCCGGGGGACGCCGGGCGGGAGTATGGCGTGCCCGGTGTGGGCGGGTGCGAGGCGGGGCGCGGGCGGGCCGGGACCGGCCCGCTTTTGGTGGCCTCGGCGGTGGTGGCGGTGGCGCGGAACCGGCGCGGTTTGGCGGTGGTCAGTTGCGCGTGACCACCGGCCACGAGCGTCTCCAACGCGTTGGCGACCGCACCGGCCGATCGGGCACCGACCGCACCGGCGATCTGCCCGGGCGTGAAGTGATCGGCGGGGTTGGCCAGCAGGTGCGCGGCGACCTGACGGCGCAACTCGCCCTGTCCCAGCCGTCCGGTCGGGGTACGCCGCACCGCGAACTCCATGGCTGAGGTGGCCGATGGCGTGCCCGGTGATGTGGCCGTGGTCGCGACGCCCGCTGGTGGCGTGGGCGTGGTAGTGCTCATCGTGATCTCCCTCGACGCGTTGGTGTCGGTTCCGGGGGGACCGGGCGGGGCGGGCGGACCGGCCCGAACGCGGGCCGCCGCCCACCCGGGGCGGGTTCAGGCGGTCGCGGTGCCGGTGGCCGCACCGATTGCGGATGTGGGCGTGTCTTCGGTGGCGGCGAACCGGCGGGGCCGCTCACAGGTCTCGATGGCCTGCCCGAGCGCGGCCAACCGGTCCAGGGCGTTGGCGATGGCCCCGGCCGAATGCCCGATCACCTTGCTGATCTCGTGGGGGGTGAACTCCTTGCCCGGGTGGGCCGCCAGATGCCCGGCGACCTTCTCCCGCAGCTGCCCCGGCGCGGCATGCGCCGCCCCCGACGCGCCGCGCCGCCGCCGGTGCGCGGCGGCCCGGACCCGGCGGCGGGCCGCACCGGAACCGGCGTAGAACGTCTCGGCCGCCGCCAGCACCGCCTCCCGGTCACCCGCCTGCAGGGCCGACAACGCAGCGGTGACCGCCTCGCCCAACGCGGTCAGGGCCTCGCGCGCATCGCTGACCGCCGCCGAATCCATCCCCTCATCCCCGTCGTCATTGACCTGCGCGGGACCGGCCTCCTCGGTCGGCGGGGTACCGGTGTCCGGGGTGGCGGCGTCCACCGGATCCGTGGCCGTGTCCTCACCGCCCGGCCCGCCCTCGCCGTCGGTGTCGGTGGTGAGGGCATCGCCGGTGGCCTCGTCTACCGGGCGCACCCCGGCGGACGGGGCGGGGGTGGTGCCGTCATCGGACGCGGTGACGGTCACCTCCGGCACATCGGTGCCGGTGGCGTCGTCGGCGGTATCCGTGGTCGCCTCGGATTCGGTGTCGGGGGTGCCGGTGGCGTCAGTCGCCGGAGTGGCGTTCCATGCGTCCGGGACGCGCCTGCCGTCGCGGTAGCCGCCCAGGACCCGGGCGGCGTGCCCGGCAGCCTCCAACTCGTTCAGGGCACGGCGGGCGGTGGGCTGGGACACCCCCGCCGCCGTGGCGATGGTCGCGGCCGACGCGCCGGGGTTGGCGTTCAGCGCGCCCCACACGGCCCCGGCCAGTTCCACCGGGCTAACGGCCACGGTGGTGGCACCGGTCGGCTCACCGGCCGTCTGAGCGCCGTTTACGGCGTCATTGGCGGCGCTTTTTTCGGTGGCGTTGGTGCGGGTGTCGATGGCGGTCATTTGACGGGTCCTCTCAGGTGGTGTCGGCGCCATTCATTTGGTGCCGTTTCCTGTCGCGTGGAGCTCGACCATTTCTCGACACCCGGTGTCCGCGCAACAGGAAAACGCGGGTTCCTCGGTTACCGGAACGGCTGGACCATCTCACCTCCACCACCCCGTGATCACGCGCTCTACCTCGGTAAACGCGCCACAGTCAAGGATGGCCGGATGTCACCGGGGACTGAACAACCTCACCTTTTCCGCCCGCGCCGGCGACCAGTCCTCAACGGCTGGAGTCCCTTACCCGACCGGTATCAGGTCCAGCCGGTAAGCGACTCGATTCGGTGACTTGACTTCACGTGATTACGAGGTCCAATAGACCTAGCGCCACACCAAAAGTGCGAACGATCAACGGGGGATGCGATGAACGCCAGCGGCACCGGGGAAGCGGCCGAGCACAACCACCCGGCCCAACCGTTCCACCCGCTACGCCCGCCCGGGCAATGCCCGCGATGCGACGCCCGCCGCGCCGACCGCGCCGCCCGTGGCCTGATCGACCACACCCACGCGCCGCTGCCGTTCGGACGGCGCATGCCCTACGGGGCGTGCCCGTGATGCGATCAACTCCATGACGGTGCACCCCCGCGCACGACCGGCCGCCCCGCAAACCGCACCCGGGGGGAGGATGACACCCGGCGCGCCATAGCGGCGCATTTCGCCCCCGACGGCCCACACGCGCGCGGTGAATGCGGGCCGGTATGCACCGCGTTCGACTGGTGACATGCCGTACCGGCCACCGTCACGCGTCACGCGATAGACGGCGACCGCCGGGCGCGCGTGGTCCGCTGACGGGATCAGTTCGTCACGTCCGGCGCGGATCGGTTCATCACTGCCGGGGGCCGGGCATCTGCCCCCACCGTGACCACCCCGCCAGCCCCGGCGCGTTCAGCCCCGGCAGGGGTGGCGCGCCGACCGCTTTCGGCGAGCCCACCCTGAACGCGGTCTACCCTCGCCACGTCACCCCGGGGAATGACAAACGGCCCGGTCATCCCCGCGCGCGGCGAGGTGTGACCGGGCCGATGCGTACGGACGGCGTACCGCCCCCCCGCTATCCCCCCGGGGGGCGGTACGCCGTCCGTACGGGCGCATTGCCCCCGATGGGGCTACGGGTGTCGCGATGATCGTGACAGTGTCGGTGCACCACACCCGGGCGGTGAGGCGCACCGGCACGGGGGTCACGCGATGTTGGTACCGGCCGCGTCGTCGAGCGCGGCGTAGCTCAGGCAATGCGGGGCGCATGGTTCGCCGGGCGCGGAATAGCATTCGGGGCATTCTTCGCTGATCGTTCCGGCGGCGGGCCGGAACACATGCACGGGTGCGGTGGCGGTGAACGTTTCCGGGCCGTTCGTGGTGGTCACGGTGACACGGCCGTCGGTGGTGGTGACCGGCGGGGTTATGACCGGGCGGGCACCGCCCAAAATGATGTCGTGTTGCCGGACGTCGGCGGCATCGACGTGCATGAATTCGCCATCGAAGTGATCCGTCGTGACGGTCATCGCGTCCCCCCGTGAGAATCGGCTCGTTTTGCTTCGCTGAATCATTAATACCCCGTCTCGCCGGGTCGCTAACGCCATTCTGTGTTCGGTTCGAAGACTCTTCTTTAGGTTGCCGTCCATGTAGTTCGGCGGACTCGCTGGCCAAGGTTCTAATGGCCACTGAATAGGAGTTGCCGGCCAGAAGCGTGGATTATCAGTGAGTGGATTTGCTGAGGATTTTTCCTGGCGGGCGCGGTTGGCCGTGCCGTGTCTAGGAGCTGTGGCTCGTGGGGCCGTCATTCGATAGAGGGGAGTCCTTGTATGAGTCGGGTGGGGCATCGGCATAGACAGCTCGCGTTTGACCTGCAGCGTTATCGTGTACAGGCTCTACTGGCCTGGGCGGCGGGCAAGTCGGCAGACCAGCGGTAGACATGCTGGCATCCCTGCGGCACAAGCGGCTTGCGGCCGGCGCCCGTCAACCTCGCCGGCACCGCTCCAGTCGATCAGCAGCACGAGCTTCCCGCGGATTTGGCCCTGCTCGCTCACTCGGTGCGCCTCGGCGAGCGGGTAGGTTTGCGCGGCCGAGGAGCGAGAAGAGTCCGAATTCGATCAGCTCACCGATCTTGCCGAGTGCGTGGACCACGCGGCCGGCGGCATCGCCGCCGAGTGGCGCTTCTGGAACTCACTGACATCAAGTCCGCTGTCTTCGAGGTGCTCGGCTTCATCCAATAATCGCTCTCCGGTTCCGCCTACGGGTTCCGGTATGCATCGTCGATCGACTCTGAATCGGGCGCAAGCCGGCCTGCATATGACCGCCATCCCTGTGAGGTGCATGACTAATCGCGTAAGGAGTTCATTCCATGGGCTGATAATTGGCGAGATCTTCTCGTGCTTGTTTCTCCAGATCTCGGCGGCCGAGGGTGTTGAACAGGATGATGGCTTTCTCCAGGTCGCTGGCTCCCTGATTGTAGTTGCCGGTGGCTTGGTGGCTTTTGGCGCGTGCGTGCAGGCAGCAGGCGTATTCGTAGTCAGCGTGCCGGGCGCCGAAGAGGTCCGCGGCGATCGTGAGGGCATCGATCGCGGCGTCATGAAGATGCAGGTGCTGGTAGGCCAGCCCGGCTTGCCGATGGAAGTAGGCGCGAAGCGGTTCGCGGCCGTCGATGCTGAGGCTGAGCCCTTGCCGGCATAGGTCAAGGACGGCATCGGGTCGGCCGGCATGCAGACGGGCTTTGGCGAGCGAGTGCAGGGCCACGCAGACGTACCGGGTGTTGCCCTGGTGGTGGGCGAGTTCGAGCGCTTCCTCGCAGCGGGTGATTCCCTCAGCGTGCCGGCCGAGCCGGACCAGTGTTCCGCCCAGGACCCGCAGGCACAAGAACTCCGCGTGCGGGTCGCCGTTCTTGCGCGCCAGGGCCAGGCCGCGTTCGGCGTCGGCTCTGGAGGCGTGCAAGTCGCCCGTGGCGATGGTGCAGTAGGCGCGCAGCCCATAGGCGCGAGCAAGCCGCTGATGGTCCTTCGCCCGTTCGAAGGTGGTGATGCATCGTGCGACCAACGGCAGTGCGGGGATCGGGTCGGTGCGGTCGCCGGCGAGGACGATGGCGGCCCGCAGCCACGCCCGGGCGGCGAACGCCGTCTCCCCGACGGCCTCGGCGGATTGCGCGATCGTGGTCCACATGTGCTCGGCATCGTCGTGGCAGCCGTACAGGCGCAAGTACGCGGCAAGCCGCAGCGCTAGTTCCCGGGCCAGCCTGTACCCGCCGGGAAGACCGCAGGCCGTCTCAACGGTGGCCAGCAGGTTCTGGCGTTCGGCCGCGAACCAGCCCTCCGCAACGTCGGCGACCCGCTGCGCCAGGCTCGGCTGGACGACGCGCGCCGCGAGCGGAGGACGGGTCCGTGGGGGTGCGTGCAGCCCACGCGGGATGAGGGCGTCGGCGACGTCGGCCAGTTCCAGCCACGCCTTCATCACGCGCTCGCGCGCAACGTCGGTGTCAGGGGCGGAAGCGAGGAGCTCGACGGCGTATTCGCGCACCAGGTCGTGGAAGCGGTAGCGAGGCTGGCCGAGCGGATCGATACCGATGGCGGCCAGCAGCGAATGGTCGACCAGGACATCGATCAGGACCCCGCTCGGTTCGCCGAGGATGACGTCGCCAGCCCATGCGGAGAACTCTCCAGTCCCGGCGAGTGCGAGCAATCGGAATGCCCGCTGTGCCGCAGGCTTAAGGGCTTGGTAGCTGAGGGCGATGCTGGCGCGTACGGCCAGGTTCCCGACGACCAGTTCATCGAGTCGGGTCTTTTCATCGGCCAAGCGGTGAGCGAGGTAGGCGATGGGCCAGGACGGACGTCTCACCAGGCGCTCGGCGGCGATCCGGACCGCGAGGGGGAACCTGCCGCACGCCTCGACGACGGCGCCAGCGGCTGCGGGGTCAGCATTCACCCGTTCGAGACCGGCCAGGCGGCTCAGCAACTGGAGCGCGTCACGATGGTCGAGGGGGCCGAGGGCTATCGAGCGGCCGGTGGCGATGCCGGCCAGCCGGGTGCGGCTGGTGATAATGACGGCGCATCCGGCGGCCCCAGGCAGTAGCGGCTGGACTTGCTCCAGACAGGTGGCGTCATCGAGCACGATCAGCATGCGCTGGTCCGCCAGCATGGTGCGCACCAGCGCGGCGCGTTGGGCGAGCGTAGGCGGGATGTCCGAGGTGGGGACTCGCAGGGCGTGCAGGACCTCGCCCAAGAGCTCGGGCGCTTTGCGTGAGGCGGGTGACGCTCCGGCCAGGCGTAAGTAGAGCTGGCCGTCGGGGTAGTCATGAACAACGGCGTGTGCGACCCGCAGGGCCAGTGCCGTCTTGCCGATTCCCGGTGGTCCACTGACTTCGACGACCCGGGGTGCTGTCGTCGACGAAGCCGGCGACAGCAGCGCGATCATCTCTGCAGCCTCTTCTTCCCGGCCGGTGAAGTCCCCCAGGTCCGCCGGCAGCTGACGCGGCACGCCTCGCCCTAGCTGGTGACCGCCCCTCGCGCCCGTGGCTGCCGGTGGTCGCAACTGCGGGTCGTTGCCCTGGATTCGGCGCCGCAAAGAACGCAATGCCGGCCCGGGCTCGACGCCGATGTGCGCGGCCAAGGCGGCTTCGGCGTCGGTGAATGCCTGCAACGCGTCCGCCTGGAGACCGCATCGGTAGAGCGTGAGCATCAGATCAGCCCACGCCTGCTCGTTGCCCGGCTCGACGGCGACCAGGGTTCGCAGCTCAGGCAGCAGTTCGCGATGCTGGCCCAACGCCAGCCGAGCGCTCACCAGCGCATTGCGGGCATCTCGGCGTTCCTCGATCAGCCCAGTGACCAGCGCGGCCATCGCCGGAGTATCCGGGAGCAGATCAGCGAGCTGATCGGTGGTCCACTGGGCCATCGCCTCATCCAGCAGGCGCGCCGCGGTGACCGGGTCATCGGCGGCCAGCGCTGCGCGCCCCTGATGGTGCCGATTCCGGAAACGGTCCACATCGACCTCGTCACAGTTGGGGTCGATGCGCAGGCGGTAGCCGACGTCATCGGTGACCAGCCGCTCGGCGGTAAGGATTTGGCGTAGGTCCCACATGCGGGTACGCAGCGAGTGCAGTCGGTCATCGTCCCCCGCCGGCCCCCACAGCAGATCGACCAGCCGGTCTGGCGGCAGAGCTTGATTGCGGTACAGGACCAACACGAACAGCACGCCGCGCGCCAGCGGCCGCGTTACAACACGCGTCCCACCCTCGCTGACCACCTCGAAGGAGCCCAGAATCCGGAACTTCATCCCCGATCGTCCTTGCCTCCCGCATCGTCGGAACCGACCACGCTACAGCGAGCCTCAACCCTCTAGCATGGCCAAGTTCGGCCACAATAAGTCACTAGTCGCTACTTAGTGTGAAGATGTTCGGCCCTCTTGGTGACGGGACGGTGATCAGGCATGTTTACGGTCGGTCGCATGGCACTCACAATCCGGGCTCGGCTCGGTGTGGAGAACGGTCGCCGCCCAAGGCGAGGAGGTGGATCGGTGACAATCAAGTCGGGGGCGCGCCGATCGGGTGAACTCCGCGCTGACCTACAGACCGCAACGACTACCTCTTGGTCGGTAGCGTCTCCGAGTTATCATCGGCCCGCCTCGATATCCCGGCCCTTTCAGGGAGCGCTATATACCGCCTGGGCCTTGATCTCTCTAACGGGCTGTGGCCACGAACACTCAAGAGTCGCTCTCCCGGTCGAATCTCCGCGATCCGTTCTTCCGGACACAAAGGCCCCCTCATCGGCTCCTGCTTCGGATGCCACGTCACAAGACGCGGCCGTCGCCGCATACACGCGTTTCTTCTCGGCCTCCGACGCGGCCCTCACGGCACCCCCAGAACGTATTCGTCCCATATTGGGTGAGTTTGCTACGGGATGGTATTTGGATTCTGTGATCCGCCAGACGGTCGAACAGCAGGCCGAGCATCTCGAACCGTGGGGCCATGTGATCGTTCACGTCACCCAAGCCGACGTGCAGCAAGGAACAGCCACGATCCACGACTGCCAAGACGCCTCGAACGCTGGGCTAGCCAGCACACAGACTCATCAGTTGGTATCGGACACACGTGGTACGGCGCACCGGAACCTCACGGCGAAGCTGACACTAGGAGGTGACGGTCGATGGCGAATCTCGGAGCTCAGGCAACTCAAAGCCGCGTGTCACGCATAACGACCATCGTTGGCGCAACGGGAATGCTCATCATCGGGCTCTCCGTACCCGCTCCTGCCGACCCGTCGCCGGGCGGGAGTGATCGTGGCGTGATCGCCGGTCCTCACTCCTACAACCCCTATGCAAGGAATCCCGGCAGTCACGGCATCGGAACGATTCGAGCCAGCCTCCCGCAGTCGAAGGCAGACCCTGAGCACAGCCTTCCACCGTATTGCGCCGAGGCTGCTGCCGCTGGCCAAATCGTAGGCGCGCTGGGGGTCATCGGCGGTAGACCGGTGATCTGCGGGACTGACGCCCCTTCCGTAACGCCGCATGAACTGGCCAAAGCAGCGTGGGAGGCCCTTAACCTGCCGATTCCTACCGTGCATACGGCACCGCCACGCGGATTTCAGGGGCTGGTCGGTCTGCCGGAGTGGGTGTGGGTGCCACGCGGTCAATGGCGGCCCTTGTCGCGGAGAGCGTCGGCGGGGGCGGTGTGGGCGGAGGTCACCGCGACGCCTAAGCAGATGGTCATCGAGCCTGGCTCTGGTCTGCCCACGGTGGCATGCCCGGGTCCGGGGGCGGCGTATGACCCGGTCAAGCCGGCGTCGGGTCAGCACACGGATTGTTCCTTCACCTATGGCCGGTCCTCGGCTGGGGAGCCGGGTGGGGTGTATCGGGTGAAGGTGACGGTGGTGTGGGGCGGCAGCTGGGTCGGCTCGGGCGGGGTCGGCGGGGCGTTGCCGGACATCAGCCGGTCGACAACGTTCGGTCTCAGGGTGGCTGAGGCTCAGGGCCTGTATGGGGGAGGGGCGGGGAGATGACGGCTGGCACGAGCGGGCGGCCGCAGAGCCCCCCGGCCCGCGCGCAGGCGCCGACGGCGAGCAGCCCGGCCCGTGGCCCGGTGCGGCTGGCGCGGCAACGGCGCCCGGCGTGGATCGCGGCGGGAGTGGCGATCCTGGCGCTGGGCGTGCTGGCGAATGTGTATCTGTTCCGGGCCTCGAGTGACCGGACCTCGGTGGTGCGGGTAGCGCGGGATGTCGCGGTCGGCCAGCCCATCACCCGCGCGGACCTGGACACCGCGGTGGTGGCGCTGGGCCCGGGGGTGCGGGCGATCCCGGGCGGTCAGCTGGGGGAGGTGGTCGGGCGGCGTGCGGCGGTGGGGTTGCGGGCGGGGACGTTGTTGACGGCCAGTCAGGTGACGGCGCAGCTGACGCCTGGTCCGGGGCAGGCGCTGGTCGCGGTGCCGTTTAAGCCGAGCCAGCTGCCGCCGCGGGGGTTGGAGCCGGGTACACAGGTCCGGATCGTGGCCACCTCCGGGGGCCAGGACGACGCCGCCAGCCCGGCCGGTCAAGGCGGCTCGTCCGGCCCGACGTCCGGTAAAGACGTCGCCGGAGCCGTTGATGCGGTCGGTGGCCCGGACGCCGACGGGGCGGTGACGGTGTCGCTGCTGGTCGCTGATGGTGATGCGAGCGCGGTCGCGCGTCTTGCCGCGGCGGGGCGGGTGGCGCTCGTGGTGACGAGTCGGGCGGGGTCGTGATGGCGCTGTATTGCGTGTGCTCTGCGGGTGGGTCACCGGGGGTGACGACGATCGCGCTGGCGCTGGCGCTGGGCTGGCCGCGCGAGGTCGTGCTGGCCGAGTGCGATCCGGCTGGCCGGCGGATCCTGCCGGGGTATCTCGCCGAGCGGCTCGACGGGCCACCTGGCCCTGGGCTGCTGGGCCTGGCGACGGCACTCGGCGGCCAGGGCACGCGGGTAGAGGACTACACCATTCCCCTGGCCGAACGGGGGAGGGCGTGGCTGCTGCACGGTATCCGCGATCCCCGGCACGCCTCACGATTGGCCCGGTTGTGGCAGCCACTGGCCGGCCTGCTTACCGAATCAGAGGCTGACGTGATCGCCGATGTCGGTCGGGTCGGTAGCCCGGACACCCCGATGGGACTGTTGGCGGGCGCGAATCTCGTGGTGATGGTGCTGCGCGGAACGCTGGCGCAGGTCGATGCCGCCCAGCCCCGTCTGGACGCCCTGCTGAGTGCGTTGAACTGGCGGGTGCCAGTGGCGCTGTGCCTGATTCAATCCGGCTGCTATTCCGCAGCTGCGGTGAGCCGCGCGTTGTTCGAACTGCCGGTGCTGGCCGAGCTGCCCCACGCGCCGGCCGATGCGAACGTGTTGTCCGACGGCGCCCGGCCCCGGATGGCGTTCCGCACCTGCCTGTTGCTACGCACGGCGGGCAGCCTCGGTCATCAGATGCGCAAGCTCGTGGAGGAACGAGCCTTCCACCCCGAGACACTGTCCGCCCGCGCCGCTTCATCCGGAGGTACCGGGTGACGCGCTACGGCTGGTCCCCGTTCACCCCGGCCACCATCCGACCCACCGCCGAGGTGCCGTCCGGCGGCCTGCTCAACGGTTCTCCCGGCACGCAGGCGGCTGGTTCGGACACCGAGGCGTGGTGGGCGGCGGCGCGGCGAATCAGTGAGCAGCTGGTCGACGTGCTCAGCGACGACCTCGACCGCGCTCGAGCGCGGCAGGTGATTGCGCGGGCGGTGCAGGACTGGGCGCACGAGCAGGCCACGGTCGGCCAGGCGATGCCGTCGGCACGGGCACAGCAGTACCTGGCCCGGCTGGTCTTCGACCGCCGCTACGGCCTGGGGATCTTGCAGCCGTTCTTGGAACGCGCGGATGTGGAGAACATCGTCATCAACGGCTGTGACCAGACCTGGGTCACCCACACCAACGGCACCAAAGCACCCGGGCCACCGGCCGCAGCCAGCGACGAGGAGCTCATCGAGTGGATCCAGCTGCTGGCCCGGCGTGGGAACTCAACGAGGGAGTTCTCCCACGCCACCCCACTCCTTGATGTGGCCCTGTCGGATGGGGTGCGCCTCGCGGTCGTGCACTGGGTCTCACGCCGCCCGCACCTGGCCTTCCGGATCCACCGCCTCGTCGACGTCACCCTCAATCAGCTCACCGAGCTCGGCACCCTCACCCGGGCTGTGGAGGAGTTCTTGCGGGCGGCGGTGCGGGCCCGGCGGAACATCATCGTGGCCGGGGAGGTCAACACCGGCAAGACCACCCTCATCCGCGCCCTTGCCAACGAGATCGACCCGGACGAGCGCATCATCACCCTGGAATCGGACTACGAGCTGTTCCTGGATGATCCGCGGCTGGCGCACCGCCACCATGACGTGGTCGCGCTCGAGGCCCGGCACGCCAACTCCGAGGGCGCCGGTGAGGTCACCCTCCAAGACCTGGTCCCGGCCAGCCTGCGCCTCAACCCCGACCGCGTCATCGTCGGTGAGGCCCGCCAGGGCGAGCTCGCGCCGATGCTGGAGGTGATGTATTCCGGGGCCCGCGGCTCCATGTGCACCCTCCACGTCCACCGACCCCAGCACGTGTTCAACCGCGTCATCCAGCTGGGGCGCCGATCCGGGCTCGGCTTCAGCCCCGAAGACCTGCACCTGATGTTCGGGCTGGCCGAACCTTTGATCGTCTACCTGCAACGCGACCCGCATACCAACGCCCGCTTCGTCGCCGAAATCATGGAGGCCGGCCCTCCCGCCGACGGCCCGGAGCCGGCTCGCAACCGCATCTTCGTCCCCGGCCCGGACGGCCGCGCCACCCCGGCAGGCGGGCACATCAGTACCACCTTGCTGGACGAACTCGCCGCCTACGGCCTGGACCCGACGCTCATCACCTGCGGGGCGAACGGCGAGCGGGCCGGGTTCGGTGACGAGAGCGGGTGGTCTCGATGATGGGGCTGCTCGCCGGACTGGCCGGGCTGTGCACGGGCGGCGGCATCTTGTTGACCGCCCGTGGCCTCACCGGCGTCCCCCCGACCGAGACGGCGGGGCGGCCGCCGGCCCGCTGGCGCGAAGTCCTGCGGTCGGCGGGGGAGCCGAGCCGTCGTAACCGGCTGCTGGCCGCTTTGGGGGCCGGGCTGGTCGTCTTGCTGCTGCTTGGGTGGCCGGTGGCCGCTGTGGCGGTCGCCGCCGGGGTGTACGTGCTGCCGCGGATGCTGTCCGGCCGCCCGGCTCGGCATCGGATCGCCCGGTTGGAGGCGCTGGAGGCGTGGGCGCGGCGGCTGGCCGAGGTGATGGGGGCCAGCCGCGGCCTGGAACAGACCCTCACCGACAGCCTGCGCGTGGCCCCTACCCCGATCCGTGGACCGGTTGGGTTGCTGGCCGAGCGGTTGAACAACCGGGCTGGCACTGAGCAGGCCCTGCGGGCCTTCGCCGCCGAGCTGGCCGACCCGGTCGGGGACCTGATCGCCACCGCGTTGATCCTGGCGGCCCGGCGTCGTGGACCCGGCACCCGTCACGCTCTGACCGCCCTGGCTGACGCGGTCGCCCAAGAGGTGCGGGTGCGCCGGGAGGTCGAGGCCGAACGTGCCTCGCTGCGGACCACGCTGCTGGTCATCATTATCTCGGTCGGGACGCTGACCGCGCTCTTCGCCGCGTCCGGCACCCTGGCCGCCCCCTACGCCACGCCCTTCGGCCAGTTGGTGCTGGCGGCGGTCGCCGCCTTGTACGCGTTCGGGCTGGGATGGATGCGCCGCCTCGCCGCGATCACTACCGGCAGCAGACTCATCGATGACGACGCCGAAGACGATGGTTCACGCCGCCGAGGAAACGGTGGTGCGTCGTGACCGCGCTCGCCGTCGTGGCCGCTGCTCTCACCGTCCTAGGCCTACTGCTCATCGCCCGGGAACTGCGCCCCGCACCACCCCGCCTCGATATGGCACTGGCCCGAATCCAGGCCACCCGCCTCAGCCCCGCCGAACCGACGGCCCCGCCCGAGCCGGGGCAGCGGGTCGGGGCCTGGCTCGCCGCTCATCTGGCCCGCCCGGCCGGAATGCTCGCGGTCCCACGCACGGACCTGGCGTTGCTGGACCGGACCGCAGAACGGTTCATGCTCGACAAACTCGCCCTGTTCCTCGCCGGCATCGTCATCCCATCCGTGCTGCTCGGCGCGCTGGCCGCAGTGGGCACTGCGTTGCCGTGGGCGCTGCCGGTTGCGGTGACGGTGCTGCTGGCGGCCGGGTTGTCGTTCCTGCCGGATGTCTGGGTGCGGGCCGAGGCGCGTCGCCGCCGCAGCGAGTTCCGCTACGCCTTCGCCTGTTACCTGCAGCTGGTGTTGCTCGAGCGCGCCGCCGGTGCGGCCCTGGACGCCGCGCTTGAGGGCCCGGTGAGCGCCGCTGACGCCTGGCCGTTCCGCCGGATCGCCGCCGCGCTGGAGTCCGCGCGGCGTGGCCAGCAGCAACCCTGGCGGGCGCTGGCCGACCTCGGCGAGCAGATCGGGGTCGCCGACCTGGTGGATCTGGCCTACAGCGCGCAGATCGCCGGGGCCGAGGGCGCCAAGATGCACGACGTCCTGGCCGCCAAGATCACCGCGATGCGGCACGAGGCAGCCGCCGCGACCCGCGCCGAAGCCAACGCCCGGACCACCGCGATGTGGGTGCCGACCTCCCTGCTGATGCTCGGGTTCGTCGTCCTGGTCGGCTTCCCGTTCTTCGCCCGCCTGATCGGCCCCGGCTGACCGGCAGCCACCACCGATGGAAGGACACTGATGCGACATCGACTTCTGCAGGCGAGCCTGCTCCTGGTGAGCGGGCTGGCCGGTCAGGCCACCCGTATCGGCGAGACGATTCGCGCCCGCAGCGCCGGCCGCTGGGATCGGGGCGCGAACGTGGTGGAGACGATCATCATCGTGGCCGGATTCGCGATCCTGGCCGCCGCGATCTACGCGGCCGTGTCGGGCAAGGTCCACGCCTGGATCGCCAAGATTCCCTGACCACCTGTCATGCACACGACACCACCGGCACGGCGCGACGGTCGGAGTGATGAGGGCTCGGCCTCGGTGTCCATCGCGATCGTCTTCCCCGCGATCGCGCTGTTGTTTCTCGCCTTGGCCCAGGCCGTCATGGTCGCCGCCGCCCACCAGGTCGCTCTCGCCGCCGCCGAGGACGGACTACGCCTCGCCCGCGCTCACCACGGCACCCTGGCCGGCGGCCGAACCGCTGCCATCGCCTTCGCCCGCCAAGAGCCGGTCCTGCTGGCTCCCCAGGCTGCGGTGGCAGGAACCAACGTGATCACTGTGACCGTCCACGGACGCGCGCCCTCACTCGTGCCCGGGGTTCACCTGGCCGTCACAGCGACAGCCCGCGGCGCGCGCGAAGTCTTCACCACGGGACAGACACCATGACCCGCGCGGAACACCCCATGCGCCGCCGGCGCCGCGTACCGGCAGGGAACGGGGATGCGGGTAATGCCGTAGTCGAAGCGGCCATCCTCGCCCCGCTGTTCATCATCTTTCTGGCGGCCCTGCTGGTCGCCGCACGGATCCGGGGCGCAGGCGCGGCCGTGGACCAGGCGGCCGCTGATGCCGCGCGGCAGGCATCGATCGCCCGCACCCCCGCCCAAGCCCGCACCGCCGCCACCACCAGCGCGCTGGCCACCCTGCACGACAAAGGACTGCACTGCACGCCGCGCATCAGCCTCGACCTGGCCGCCTTCGCTCTGCCGGTCGGCCGGCCCGGCAGCGTCACCGCACGCGTGACCTGCACCGTGCACCTCGCCGAGGTCGCAGGCCTGGGAATGCCGGGCTCGCGGACCGTGACTAAGACTCATCGGTCCATGCTGGACCCGTTCCGGGCCCGGTGACCGGTCATGACCAGCATCCGGCCCCCGACCGAGCCAGGGGAGCGCTCCAAGCGCGAGCGGGGTGCACTGAGCATCTTTACCGTGATCATCACGATGGTCGTCATCGTGTTCTTCGGCGCGATCGTGGACTTCGAACAGAAGCTGGAAGCCCGCCACGACGCGAACATCGCCGCCGAAGAAGCCGCCCGCGCCGGCGCCGGCCAGGTCGACCGCGACCACGCCTACACCCACGGATCCTTCCGCGTGGACCGCCAGGAAGCCATCAACGCGGCCCAGCAGTATCTGCGCCTCGGCGGCTATCAGGGGTCGGTCATCCCGGTCGGGGCCCGCCGGATCCGCGTCCGGGTCGCGGTCACGCGGCCAGCGATCTTCCTGCCCGTGATTGGAATCTCGAGCCTGCACGTGGAGGCCGTGGCCGACGCCGACCTGGCCACCGGCGTCAAGGGGGAAAACCGATGACACACCAGCCCGGCAGGTCACGAACCACCGAGATCATGCGCGGTCTGAGCGCACTCGCCGTCTTGGTGCTCCTACTGGCCGGGCTCCCGGCCGCCCTGACCGCAGTCGGCGGCTCACCGATTCCACACGCGGTGCCGAGTTGGACGCAGATCACCGCGACGCTGGCTCGACCCGACACCGGCAACACCCTCTTCCTGACCATCATCAAGGGCGTCGGCTGGATCGCCTGGCTCCTGTTCACGATCGCGACCCTCGCCGAGACGATCGCTTACCTGCGCGGGTGCCCAGCCCGGCGGTTGCCGCGGCCGATCCGGCCGATGCAGCATCTGGCCCGCGACCTGGTGGCCACGGTCGCCCTCATACTCAGCACCGGGGCTCCCCTCGCCGGTTCGACCACCACGTCCCTCACCCACCAGACCGCTGCCGCCGCCGACAAGCCCGCAGCGGCCCCAACCGCATCCACGATGAACGCCCTGACGCCCGCGACCGCGATCGACGGTCGTGCCCAGCTGGCCGCGCATGAGACATCGATGACCAAGGCACGCCCCTGGAAGACACACGTCATTACACGCGGCGACACGTTGTGGGCGATCGCCCGGCACGAATACGGCTCCGGCATCAAGTACCTGCGGATCTTCAACGCCAGCAAGCACCTCACCCAGCCCCACGGCCTGCCGCGCTTGACCGACCCGGACCGCATCTACCCCGGCCAGCGCATCAAAGTCCCAACCACCGGCCACGGCACCTCCGGCACACCCCGGACGCGACCGCACCACCCCGCCCCGCACCACCCCGTCCGATCGGCGCCGTCATCCCAAGCCCCGGGCGGATCCTCCACCCCGACGCCAGCACAAGACGTCATGCCTGCACCGCCCACCGGAACCCCTTCCCCGCCGGCCTCGTTCCCGGCGATGCCGTCAGCGTCACCGACGGCAACGACACCGGCCCCGACCGCACAACCTGGCCGAGCACCCCAGCCCACCACCGGAAACGCGTCAGCGACGCCCACACACCCCGCCCCCATACCTCGACCCACCACCGCGCCAGCACGGTCCTCACACCCTGGACCGGGAACCACACCGAGCGGACCGACGCACCCCCACGACGAGCCGCATGGGGCACCGGTCACGGTGCGACTGCCGTCGGGCGCGTACGTCAGCTTGGGACTGGCCGGGGCAATCAGTCTGGCAGTGGCCGCCACCCGCCTGCACCGCCGACGCCGCCGCCCCCACCTCGACGAATGGCCGGACCCCGCCCCCACCGACCCGGCCCCGCCACCGCCCGCACCGGTCGCCCACGCCCGCAAAGCCCACCTGGACACCCTCAGCGACCGCGGCCAGCCGATCCCGTCGGACGCCGAACTCCTCGCCCACGACGCCACCACCCCACCCCCGGGCCGGCTCACCATCGGAACCCGCCAGGGCCGAGACCTCACCATCAGCCTGGCCGCGCTCAACCTCGCCCTGACCGGTCCCGGCAACCTCGATGCGGCCCGGGCGATCGTGACCGAACTGCTCGCCAAAGCCCGCCGCTACCGCGTCGAACTCCTCATCCCCGAACCCGACGCCGCAGCACTCTTCGCCGGAACCGGCATCGACCTCACGAGCCTGCCCGCGACCATCCCCGGGCTTATCGTCACCGCATCCCTCACCGCAGCCATCACCCACCTGGAAGCCGAAATCATCCACCGGGCCCGGCTGATGGAAACCACCGACGCACCCGACGTGCCCGCCCTCCGAACGGCCGACCCCGGCGAACCCCTGCCCGCCATCATCCTCATCGCCACAGCCCCCGCCACCGCAGGTGAAGCGCTGCAGACCATCCTGCAACTCGGCCGCCCCTACGATGTCGGCGGCCTCCTGCTCGGAGACCAGGCGGCCAGCAGCACCCTCACCCTCGCCACCGACGGCACCATCACCCGCGCCACCGGACCCGAAGCCGACACCTGGTCCGAAGCCCGACTCTTCCACCTGCCTGCTCTTGACGCCGGGGCCATGCTCAGCGTCCTCCAAACCGCCAACGGCGCACCCGAACCCGACACGCCACCCCCGCCGGGCACCACGCCACCGACCACAAGTCGAACCGAGGCCGGCACCATCCAGGCACCGCAGGACGTCCACGGCGAGCCGACAGCCACCACCACACCGTCCCAACAGGCGCAGGACGATGTACCGGCCGCTCGCCCGGTCCAGCTGCGGCTGCTGGGCGCGGTCCGCGTCGAAGCAGACGGCGAGCTCATCGCCACCGGGCTACGGCGCATCGCCCGAGACCTGCTCGCCTACCTCGCACTCCACCCGGACGGCATCACCCGCGACCAAGGCATCGACGCCCTCATGCCCGACCGCGACCCCGACACCGGAACCACCATGCTCCACACCGCGATCAACAACGTCCGCAAAACACTCCGCGCCGCCACCGGCCTACGCCAGCCGATGTTCATCAACCACGAAGCCGGCCGCTACCGCCTCGACCCGACCCTCATCGACGTCGACCTATGGCGCCTACAAGCCGTCCTGCACCAGGCCCACAAGGCCACCAGCAACACCGACCGCATCACAGCCCTCCAGCAGATCCCCGACCTGTACACAGGCGAACTCGCCGACGACCTGACCTACGAGTGGGCCGAAACCGAACGCGAACGCCTCCGCCGCCACGCCACCGACGCCCTGGCCCACCTCGCCCACCTCCTCAAAGACGACCACCCCGACCAAGCCCTGACCGTCCTCGAGCACGCCATCGACCACGACCCCTACGCCGAACCCCTTTACCAAGACCTCATGCGCTTGCAAGCACACCTTGGCCGCCCTGACGCCGTACGCCGCACCTACCAACTCCTGACCAACCGCCTCGCCGACCTCGACGTCGAACCCACCGCCGAAACCCACCGCCTCCACCTGGAACTCCTCCGACCCACACCTGAATCCGCGAAGAATCCCGTCAGATCCGGACCGCCTGGAGCGCGCAAGGCGGGTCAGGCCCAAGACATGACGACTACTCCCGCCCGACGGCTACGTCCGCGTAATCGGCCATGAGTGCTGGGAGACCGAATCATCGTCTCAACCACGCCGCGCGTCACCACGCTCCGCAACGGCATCCCTCCGCGTAAGTCGGCTCGATCCACGTCCACACGGGGAGCGACACGGGAGAACCGCAAGAACCTGTCGGCCGCCGCGCTCGACGGGTTCTGGTGCCGGTACGAAGGCACTCGCTTTGGCCGGCAAGAGCTGGAGGGTGACCTCCTCACCGCCGTCGAAGGCGCGCTGTAGTCCCCTGGCGGATATCGACCGGACCCGCATAAAGGCTGCGGAGGGGCCGGGCCTGACGCGGGTGGTCGTCACCATCGACCCGGCCGTCACCTCCGGGGAGGACTCCGACGAGACCGGCATCGTGGTCGTCGGCGAGCACGACGGCCACGGCTACGTCCTCGCCGACCTGTCGATGCGCGGCACCCCCGGACGCCTGCATGCGCGCGGCCGTCAACGCGTATGAGCAGTACCACGCCGACTGTGTCGTGGCCGAGGTCAACAACGGCGGCGACTACATCGCATCGCTGCTGCGCACCGTCGACCCGAACGTGCCGTGCCGGGTGGTCCGCGCCTCCCGGGGCAAGGCGGTCCGCGCCGAACCGGCGTCCGCGCTCTACGAGCAGGGTCGCGTCCACCACGTCGGCGTCTTCCCCGAGTTGGAAGACCAGATGACCACCGGGTGCCGCTCGACCCGGACTCCCCGGACCGTGTCGACGCCCTCGTGTGGGGCTGCACGGAGCTGAGAGGCCTCTCAGCGGGCGATTGGAGCGAGGCTTACGGGGTCATCGAGTGCGAGGGCTGCAAGAAGCTGTCCGCGTTCGTCCCGGGCCGGATCACCTGCCCGCACTGCGGCGCGACCTTTGCCGAGGCGGGCGCACCCGACACGCGGTGGCGCCCATAACCTGATGTGCTACTCCTTCTTGCGTCGCCACGTCGCGACGGCAGCCGCTCCTGACGCCGCGGTGCCAATACCGGCAAGAGCTCCTCCGACGGCCGCGATCATCGCTGCGCCTTCTCCGAATCCTGAGCTCGTGCTCGTGCCGGACGCGGTCTGCGGAGTCGCGGTTACCGTAACCGTCTGGGGAGTCGCGGTTGCCGTAACCGTCACGGTGGCGGTCACCACCGGATGCTCGCGCGGGCCAGCTGTAGAGCGTACGAAGAAATCGATCAAGGCGACGAAGCCTACGGGGACCAACACGAGAAGAAGGGCACCGCAAACCACGGGGACTGGACCGACCTGCCGAACAGCTTCCCAGACGGGACGCTTGCCCAACCCTGCCTGACGCAGTCGCACCCAGGCGAGGTACAACCCGGAAGCTCCGCCGAACAGGCTGCCAAGGGCGACAACGACCGCTAAGACCATGCCATGAGCGTAGGCCACCGGCATCGACTCGGTGAAGTCGCGTGGAAGCCGTCGGTCAGCGGACGAACCAGGCGTCGGCGCTGTTGTTGTAGCCGATGACCCATCGGCACCGTCACCACGGACGAGGACCAGTGTGGACCGGGCCATGCACGACGCCAAGCTGAACAAGCACCGCGCCGCGCTGGCCGAACTCGACGCCCTCGGCCGGCACCTCCGCAAGGGCCGCCTCATCTCGACATGGGAGGCGCGGCACCTGTCCGCCCGCACCCTCGCGGCGATCGCTGAGAACCGTGCGAAGGGCATGACGGTCAGCCAGGCGGTGGACGTCGCCCGCTCCACCCTGCCGCCCAGCGACCCGGACCTCGACCAGGAGGGCGACTAACAGGGCCCGGTGACCGCCTGGCCCGGCTGGGGACCCGACGAGGAACTGGCCCGCGCGTACGCGGCACGGATCCGGCAGGCTCTCGCCGGGGCGATCACGACCGTGGCCGCGCGCAGGCTCGCGGCCGCATGGCTCCGGTTCGCGCGGCGCGGCAGCACCGCCCAGGCGTTCATCCGCATGACCGAACCGGACCTGCCGGCACGCTTCGCAGCAGCGCTACGGGCCGTCCTGGTCAACCTGTGGCGGGCGGCATGGAACGCGGGGAAGTCCGCGGCCCACGAGCTGCTGCCGCACCACACACCGGCGCCGCCCGGGCCAGGCCATGACGACGGATTCGAGCAGTGGCCGCACGGCCAGATGCCCGGCGTCGACGCCATGGCTGACACCCGGCTCCGTGACCTCGCCGACCGCTGGAGCAGGCCGCCGAGGACAACGAGTCACCGGACGAGCTGGGCGACGACCTCGCGGGCAACGAGCAGGGCGACGATAACCCGGCCGCCGACACGATCGCCTGGACGGAGGTCCTGCGGGCCATGATGGCGGGCGCGCTCGCGGCCTACGCCGCTGCAGGCGTCACGTCCATCAAATGGCAGGCGGTACCCGGCGCGTGCCGGGTCTGCCTGGACAACGAGGCCGCCAGTCCGATCCGGCTCGGCGACACCTGGCCGAGCGGGAACCCGCCTGTTCACCCGCGCTGCCGGTGCGCTGTCATCCCGGCCCGACCATGGGAGGGGAGGATGTGAGGCTCACCCCACAGTTCAACGGCGAACGTTCCGGGCACGACCGCACCTGCGGATACGGCACGTCCGAGAACCACTGCGGGAAGCCCGCGACGTGGCATGTGCTGTGGACCGTCGATGGCACGAACTCGCTGGACTGCGACGAGCACATGGCGGACGCCGAGAAGCAGTGGGTGTTCTATGGCCGGCACCGCCTCGGCCCGCACTGCCTTCACCCGGAGGCGCTGTTCTACGAAGACCGCTGCGAGGTCCCCGGCCAGCCCCGCCAGGTGGTCTTGGCCGTACGGGAGGACGCCCCGCCGTGGCTGCTGCCCGAGGAGTCGTCCCGGTGACGGCCACCCGGATCGAGGAACTGCTGTCGGCTGGCGAGACCGACGATCCGACCGGGCGGGCCGTCCCCACGCTCGCCGCCGTGCATCTGCGCGACGCCGGACCGCGCCGCGAGAAGCACCCCTTCAAGCCGTACCGGTGGCGCGACCCGACCCGGCGCCGGGATCCGAAGCTGGCCGGTGTCGCAGAGGACGGCTGGTGACCGAGCACCGAGACTGCCGCCCAGGTCCAGGAACAGGCCGCTGAGCCAGTGAACCGCGGATCGGGTAGGCGCGTCTGAGCAGCATGGGTAAGAAGCAGCTCAGACGGAAAGTGGAAAAAGGCAGGTCGTGGCGGCCTGTTCGGTTAGTGCGGATGCCGGTTGCCCTCGTTGGCACGTTCACCACTGCCGTCACGGTCGCCGGGGCCGTGATGTGGCTGGGCCTGGACCTACTCCACGTGCACGGCATTAGGCACAAGCAGCAGATCAGTTCGAAGGTTCTGTTCGATCTGGTGAAGTTGTCGTTCGCCGTGGTCGCCGGCCTGGGTGGCTTGGTGGCTCTGGTGGTGGCCTACCGCAAGCAACGCACCGAAGAGAACTCCGCGCTGCGGGAGAACACCAAGCTGCACAGCGACCGATTCACCGCCGCCGTTGCCCAACTGGGGAACACGTCCCCTGCCGTGCAGCTGGGAGGCGTGCACGCCCTCGCCGGCTTGGCCGACGACGCCCCCACCTCCCATCTCCGCCAGACCTGCATCGACGTGCTTTGTGCCTACCTTCGCCTGCCCTCTGACCCCTATCCCGGTGACGCCCCGGAGCACGCCGAGGCCCTCAAGGCGTTCCGCGCGATCCGTGAAGTGCGCCACACCATCCTCCGCTTGATCGGTAGCCATCTGCGCGATGGCTCCGTCGTCTCCTGGCAAGGGCACGACTTCGATTTCACCGACGTCGTCTTCGACTATGGCGATTTCGGCCACGCACGCTTTATCGGCGGCACGGTCAGTTTCAACAATGCGCGGTTCGAAGGCGGTACCGTCGACTTTCAAGGCGCGCATTTCGAAGGCGGCATCGTCACCTTCGGCGGCGCACGATTCGTCAATGGCGCGGTGCGCTTCGGGGCCGCGGAGTTCAAAGGTGGCCGGGTCATCTTCGGGGACGCGCAGTTCGAAGGCGGCACGGTTGCCTTCCGCGGCGCGCATTTCGGAGACGGCATCGTCGCCTTCGATGGCGCACGGTTCGGAGGCGGGATGGTCGACTTTCGATACATCTGGTTCGAACGTGGCGCGATCAGCTTGGCTGGCGCGCGGATCGAAGGCGGCATCGTCGACCTCCATGGCGCGCGGCTCAAGAAAGGCTGGGTCGATTTGACTGGCGCGCGGGTCGAAGGCGGGACCGTCAGCTTCGAAGACGCACTGCTCGGAGACGGCATAGTCAGTTTCGACGACGCGCAGCTCAAAAGCGGCACGCTCAGCTTCCAGGGCGCGCAGCTCAAAGGCGGCACGCTCAGCTTCCAGGGCGCGCAGCTCGAAGGCGGCACGCTCAGCTTCGACCGTGTGTCGTTCGAAGGATGTGTGGTCGGCTTCCCTGACACCCAGTTCGACGGCAGCGAGGTTAGCTTCAGCAACGCCACTGGTAAGCGCCCGTCGGACCTTCCAGACGGCCTGGCACTGCATCTGTCGTGAGACACCATTCGAGATAACCGCGCGACAGACTCCGGAGCGGCCGTGTGTGCCAACTGCCCTTGCTGGAACGAGATCGCCCGCATTGTGCGGCAAGCGCGCGGCGAAAGGCAACAGGTGGCCCATCCAACATCGCGCGGAGCCCCCGCTAACTCTGTTCACCGATTCCACACGCCCGCCCTGCGGGCACCCATCCCGACCGCACCCTGGGAGGTGTGTGGCAGCAACCCTGACCACCGACAACACCGACACGACGTACGTCTCCTTCCCGATCGTGAAGACCGAGACCACGCCGGAGGGCCATCTCCTGGTGTACGGCAAGGCGACCGACGGCAGCGTGGACTCCGATGAGCAGATCGTCGACCCGGACTGGTCCGGCAAGGCCCTGGAGGAATGGCTGTCGTCGGGCGGGAACGTCCGCGTGCAGCACAACGCCCACCGGGACCCGGCCGGCCGTGGCGTCCAGGTGGACATCGACCGGGACGGCGACGGCGGCCACTGGGTGAAATCCCTGGTGGTGGAGCCCGTCGTGAAGTCCCTCGTCCAAGAGGGCGTGCTGCGGGCCTACAGCGTCGGCATCATGCGCCCGAAGGTCGTCTCCGACAACAAGGCCCGCGGCGGCCGGATCGTGGACGGCGAGCTCGGCGAGATCAGCCTCGTCGACCGGC
This sequence comes from Actinoallomurus rhizosphaericola, assembly GCF_024055675.1. Taxonomy (NCBI): domain Bacteria; kingdom Bacillati; phylum Actinomycetota; class Actinomycetes; order Streptosporangiales; family Thermomonosporaceae; genus Actinoallomurus; species Actinoallomurus rhizosphaericola. The sequence continues at coordinate 29,375 of NZ_JAMXMW010000030.1, forward strand.
CCGCTAACCGGAACTGCGGCATCTCGCTCGTGAAGGCCGCGAAGGACGGCAGCGCCGAGGTCACCGGAGACGTCTGGGGCGACACCGACGCCGCGCTGAAGGCCGCCACCGGCAACGTCACCAAGACCGGCGACGGCCAGGACGACGCGGCCGACAAGCCGTTCAGCCCGGCCGACATGGCGCGGATCGTCGAGAAGAAAGGCCGGTGACGCCCCCACGGATCCCGTCGGCGACGTCCAGTGCGCGGGCAAGTTCACCGATGCGGTCGTGGACCGCCTCGCCGCGGTACTGAAGGAGGAGCCCCCGGCCCCGGCTGGCAAGCAGGACACCAGCGGGGGACCGGCTCTCGGCGAGGCCCCGGCCGAGGACGACCCGGTCGCGAAGGGCAGCAAGGACTGCGGGAACTGCGGCCGGACCTACCACTCCGACTCCAAGCAGCGGTCGTGCGAGGACTGCGGCCACAAGCTGCCCTTGGCCGACAGCGACAACGGCAAGGCGGCCGACGACGAGACTGACAAGGGCCAGATGGCGTGCTCGAAGTGCGGCATGAAAGGCCACGGCGAGGGCGCGCGGTGCTGCGCGAAGTGCGGCACCAAGCTCGCCGGCGCCGACGGCGGCAGCGACGGCGCGGAGAAGGGCGCGACCCCCGGCGACGGTGTGCAGGGCAAGAAGACCCAGCCCGTGCCGGCGCACCGTGAGCCGGACGGCCCGCAGGCCGAGGTGTTCGAGCAGTCCGCGCACATGGAGGACGGCGACGCCAAAACCGAAGGCACCGGCGAGGCCACCCCGACATGGGGCAAAGCCCTCGACTACGGCCTCGGACGCCTCCACGACGCCCTCTGCGCCGCCTACAGCCTTGGCCGGGGCATCGAAGTCTCCGCAGGCGAGCTTTTAGGAGTTGCACTAATAGCCGCCACAGGCGGCCGGTCGTGGTTACTGTTGGCGAAGGTAGAGAGACAAACATTCGATGCCGAACGGTATGGAGAAAGTTCCTCTACCTCTCTAGGTTCCCGCGCTCGTTGTGGACGCGGGAAACAGGGACGGGGCGCCTCCGCATGGAAAGCGCCCCGCCCTGTTGGATGCGGCGGCCGGGTCCTCGTCTAGACCCGCGGACCCGGTCGACCGTTCCTCGCCGTCGTCAACGCGTATCCGATACCGACAGCAACGCCGGCCGAACTGAACGCGAGGACCACAGCGAGGGTCGCCGTCGTCGTACAGCGCCGCCGCCAGCGGACGGTCTGTCGAACGCTCATCCCGAACACCTCCTTCCGCTGCCTCGACGACGTGATCGAGTGCTGACAGCGAGGTGTGCCCGAGGGCAACGGAGACGACGCTAGTACCGATCACGTGGGTGTCGCGGGCAATCGGTGAATCCTCAAGGGTGGCGGGCGGTGGGGATCCAGTCAGAAGAGGTCTAGATCCAGTCGGAGTTCATTCAATCCTCCCACCGGGCGAGCGAAGAAGAACCGCCGAATGTTCTCCTCGATCTCCAGGCGATCCGGAATACCCGCGACCCGCAACTCGTCCATCCCCGCGAGGGCGACGTCACACACTCGGCACGTCAGCGTCTTAGGTTCGATGTAGACGTCAACGAGGGAGGCTACTTCCTCGATCATGTCCATCGGACCAATCGTGTCTGGAAACTCGTACTCCTGCTGAACGACCCCGAGACACAGCGCCCCCGGGTAGTTACAGACAGGACAATGCATCAGCTCGCCAGCGATCTCCAGCCCCTCGTTATTCTTTCCAAGTGGATGACCCGCTAGGTGCGACAGGGTCAGTTGGCGAGCTTCGGCTACGGCCGTCTGCTCGGCCTCGGGTACCGCGTCCAGCCATACATGGAGACGCTGCCTGGCCGCCGCGACCTTCCGATTAACCTCGTGCTGGACGTCAGTCAGGGACTCCTCGACGAGGAGGTCCACCATGTCGCTGTGATCGCCCCAGCGGTCATCACCACACGCCTGGAGGCTTTCGAGGCCGTCGTAGATCTCATCGGCGTACCTCAGGGCGATTGTCAGTAGCTTCCGGGTGCTCTTTTGATCGAAGTAGCCGGTGTGTAGCGCGCCATCTCGGATTTCAATGAGCTGGTCGAGTGGATCCTTGGGTGTCTTGACCTCCATAATTTGCCGGACCCGGGCCAGGGCTTCCTTCGCGCCGATCGTCCTGGGTGCCTTGAGCTTGGCTGCCTTCTCGCTGCGCCCTGTGAGGTGCAGCAAGGCGTCGAACTGCTTGGCGTGCAGTTCCACGAGGTACGCCGGGTTCAGGCTGAACAGCAGTGCCTTACTCAAGTTCTCCACGGCGACGGCAGCGTTCATGAGGACCAAGTCGAAATCGCCTCTGGTGTAGGTCTGGAGCGCGATGTCGAAGAAGCGCTTTGCGCCAGCGACGAACTGACCAAGGCTGAGGGCTGGGCTGCTCACCCTGCTGACGGTAGAGATCCGCGCCTAGTGATCGCACCAGGATTTCCCATGTTCCTGAGGACTGTCACCGCCACCAGGCTTCGATCTCGATGATCTCGAAGGTCGCGTCCGGTCGATCTCGCGTTCCGTCCCAGGGGTGTGTTCGGATGCAGGAGCAAGAGATCGCCGGCGCGCACTGGGACGCTGAGGGCTACTGTGGATGACCGTAGAACAGATCTCCGCTAGGCGTCATGCGGCGACCTGCTGCGGAGCTGGACGCGCCACGGTGAGCCGTGGATGACGACGCGACGGCCTCGCTCTTCTGGCAGGGGAGCGGAACCATTTGATGCTGCCTCGTCAAGCTGGCTCCCCCTCCGCCGGATCGACCGCTGGGCCGCCCCAGGTGATGATGGTCACCGCCCAGCCTTTGTACAGTTCCAGCAGCCGGAACAACTTCCCCGCAGGCATCAGCGGCCAAAAGATCAGGGCCGGCGCGACCGGCAGGAAGGCTGCGACGACGAGCGTCAGGCCGAGCACCTGTACGGCACCGCGCACGAGTGCGTCCGCGCAGTGGACCACCGTCGAGACTGGCAAAGGCGGCATCGCCCCACACACCTTTCCATTGGGAAGATGTAGGGGCACCTCTAGAAGAACGCTCTCGGCTCCGCAGTCTTGTGTCAACCGGTGTCGCATCACCAGTTTTGTCACTCAGGCAGCGGCCCCGCACGGCGACCGGACGCACTGGCTTACCAGCAAGTGACTTCGGAGAACCCGTGGCTACGGGAGTCCGGGTTCGTCGTCCCGTACAGGTGTGCTCCCGGCACGCGCATACGGCCGATCAGCTGGTTCCAAAAATCTGCCGGGTAGGAGCGTCAGCTCGTCCACGTAGAAGCCCGCCGCGGTGAGGCCTCGGATCTTCGACTCTGCCTTCACATCGTTCGCGCCGATGGCGTGCACTTTGCCGCCAAGCATCATCGCCGATGTCGCACCGGGCGTGTGCTCGACGTACCGGGCGAACGGCCCGAAGATGTCGTGGTTCATCAGCGGTAGAACACGTTCCGGGCGAGTGTCTCTGACGTCTTACCGATGACCGCCAGCTCCCCACCGCGCGGGGCGTCCGCGGCTTCCGCGCGACAGATGAGCATGCACAGCCCATAGCGTCAGGACACCGCCCCAGTCGATGCAGTCGCCGTAGCAGGTGGTGCGCTTTTACAGCGAGGGCAGAAGGTGGCTCCGCAGGTGCATCGGGTGCCGGCGGCCAGTGCCCGGGGCGCGTGACGTAGGTCTGTCCGTCCCTCCACCGCTGCTTCATGACCGCTCCAGGTCGATGCTGATCACGGTCTTCGTTCCGCCGGGCTCGACATCGATCTCGGAGTGCATCCGCCGGTATTCCATGGAGTTGACGAGGCTCACTCCGTCATAGAAGACGGGTTCGACGTTGCGGGTGGATCCCCCGTCCGCGTACTGGCTGGCCACAAGCGCCCAGGCGACGATCGGGAACGTGTGTTCTTCCACGATGGTCCTCTGCCGAGGCTCGACGGTGTGCTCAACGTGCCGCACCTTCACCTGCCAGCCCGGCTCGGCGGTGCTGATGGAAACGATCTCGTTCTTGAACCGCTCGTCGCCGGTGGCGTGGTGCTCGCTCATGTATTCGCTCCATTGCTCAGTGTGAGGATTTCGGGTGGGCGTGTCGTTTATGGGAGTTGCTCCCCACCATTCCGTCATGCTTTCAGGTCGTGGTGTTAAGTGCTGTTCGGTTCTCCATCGCTGCTTCATGACGTCTCCGTGCTCTGGGCGCAGCTGTCGCGGAGGGTTCTGCCTGGGGGGCCGAAGCGTCGGATCCATCTGTCGCAGTGAGCGCAGTGGCCGATCTCGTTGCCGGGGACCCCGTAGACAAGACCGCAAGCCAGGCCCCTCGTCGCGTCGCCATCGGTGGCGACTCCTTCGCGCCGCAGGCCAATCTCAGGCGACGCGGAGTCGCGCTCGTAATGCCGGTCTTGGGGAGGACGCGTTCCAAGATTTCGCTCACCGCGATCCTCCGAGTCGCAGGGGTCTTGGCCGACATCAGATGAAGACGTCCTTAGACGTCCCTTGCGTGCCCGTGAGAGGTCCTTGGGGACACACGATGCTGTCTGGGCAGGTGACGGATCGTTCAGTTGCCAGGAGTCGCAGGTTACGAGGCGGACGATGACCCAACTCCCACGGTCAGACTGCATGCTAATGCCGGCCTTGCCCCGCACGGTCGGTCAAGCGCGTTCGTATGCGCATTGGTTGCTCGGTACGTGGCAGTTGGGATCGATGAGCGACACCGTCGAACTGCTCGTCAGCGAGCTGGTGACCAATGCGATCAAAGCCGTGGAGTTTGACTGGTTCGGGTCGTTGCCGTAGCCCCAAGGCGCACACTGGCAGATGCGTGTGATCGCGTCGGTGTGGCCGTCGACGATGACGCCGTCGGTCAGCGCGAGTCCGAGAAGGCGGGCGGCAGCACTAAGCCGGGACGAGTCGCCCGACACGTCACCACAGAAGCGGAGTCTGCTCCGGCCTTCCGCGCCCCTCCGCGTCATTGGCGATGGGGATTCCCGCGAGTCGCTGGAGATCGCCGAGCCGAAGCACGCGGCGGGTCGCCAGGCGGTCAATGAGCGTGGACAGCAGCAACGCGGTACCGAGGGTGTCCCACAGGGCACGGTGCGGCTGGCTGTTGGGTGCGGAACAGGTGACCTGTTCGGTGAGCGCATGGTGTTCGAGGAGCGCGGTGAGGCTCTTTCGCTTATCGCCGGGGTACAGATGGCGGGCGAGTCGAAGGGTGTCGATCAGGCCGGATGGGCGGACGGTGGGGCAGCAGCGGTGCAGCAGCCGCCAGTCCACTCCCACGTTGTGGCCGATGATCAGTTGCCCGTTGAGACGGCGTGCGAGTTCGGGTTCCACGTCGGCCAGCGGTGGGGCGTCGGCGAGCGTGGCGTTGGTCAGGCCGGGCGATATCCACGGGTGTCGCTGGATGCGCCGGCCGGGGTTGAGCAGCGTCGTGTAGGCATCGGGGAGAGACGGGCGGCCCCCGGTGATCGGAATGACGGCGATCTCAAGAATGCGCTCGTCCTCGCGGTCTTGGGCGCCGGTGCCTTCCAGATCCAGTGCGACGAGTGGAGCATCTGTCCACGGCGTGTCCGCGGTTGTCGTCATGGAGCCGCCCGTCTCGGTGTCGTCAGTGCCTAGTCCTCTTCATCAAAGCGGGTCGCGGCGGTGAGCTCGCGGTGAAGCGCGGAAAACCGCTCCTGTTCCTGTTGGTCGGGCTGATGGCCGGTGAGAGACCGGCCGTGGGCGTGCAGGTAATGCGGCTGGTCCATCTCCCATATCTGGTAGCGGAGGGTGTGCTGGATCGCGTAGCGGCGTTGCTCGCCGAGGCCGTGGGTCCACACGTGGCCGCCGTCGACGAGGTAGGGAGTGGTGTAGCCGAGCTGGTCGAGGACCTGCTCGAACTGCTCGGGCGTGGGGGCGGTGTGGTCGGCGGCGCACAGTTCTTGTTGGGCGGTGGGGCAGATGTCGCACAGCTCGCGTACGCCCCAGTGACCGTTGTAGTCGGGGACGTTGTGTGCGGCCGAGACGCCGCAGGAGGTCTTGCGGTACAGCGGTGTGCTGATCCCCGACTCACGCCAGGCGGCGATGACGCGGGCGTCGAGCTCGGCCGGCAGGACCTTACGGCGATGGAACTCAGCGTCGCCGTACGGAAGCGGCACCCCTTGGTCTTGCAGGTAGGTGGCGTTCTCGGGCTTGTGGTAGTAGCCGGTGAACACGATCGCGTCCGCCTGGTTCCCGACGTCCAGGACGTGCCGCATGGTCTCGGGGGCGTCGTTCCATCCGGGCACGATCGGCCGCCAGTACAGCACGACTTTCGTGCGGTTCTTCTCTGCGCACGCGCGGGTGATGGAGGAGACCGTGATGTCGCTTTTGGCGACCGGCTCGATGCGAGGGTCGGTGATGCCGGAGTAGGTGAACAGCAGCGTGACACGGACGTGTCGGAGCTGTTCGAGGGCGGCCATGTCCTCGGCGGTGACCTTGAATCGGGTGATGATCAGGACGAGGTTGTCCAGGCCCCGCTCGTCCAGCGCCCGCAGGACTCCGAACAGGTGCGGTTTGACGCCGGGCAGGAACGGGTCGGTGGCCTTGTTGAACAGCTGGATCGGGGTGGTGGAGGGCCGGAACGCCTCATGACCGATCAGCATGCCGATCGCGTCTTCGGTGGAACACAGTAGGTTCGGGGTCTTGTGCTCGAAGTCGCCCCAGAAGTGCCGGACGCAGTAGCCGCAGTCCAGCGGGCAGCCGATGATGTGGTTCAGCGAGAGGCCGGACTTGCGGTAGGTCACGATCTGCGCCATGTACGGGTCCAGCGTCTTCTGCTGGTCGGCCGGCATCAGTCGCAGCGTGCGAGGGCCTGATTGGATCTCGGTCATTGCGATCCTTCCGGTGCGGTGAGTAGGTGCCCGTTGCGGGCGCCGAACCAGATTGCGAAGTCGCGTTCGACGACTTCGGCGTGGTCAGAGGTGTGGATCACGGTTTCGAGCAGTCGCCCTTGTGCGCGGGCGGCGGCGAAGGTGTCGATGACGAACCGGCCGCGGATCGTGTCCGGTCCGGCAAGGTCTGGGTTGGTGTCACCGATGACGGCCCGGAGCCGCGCGGCGGCGTCGGTTCCATAGCCGAGGGCGACGACGACTTGGTGGCCGACGAACATCCGCACGAGCTCGGCGGGGACATCGATGCCCAGGTTCTGGGAGACTTCCGGGCTGAGCATGTCGGCGTAGTGCGCGAGGATCTGTTCGCGGGAGACCGTCACGCGGCGGACCGCTAACACGCGGACGTAGCGGCTGACGTGCTCAAGGACCGCGTCGACCAGGCCGCGGCGTACGCAGTCCGGCTTGAGAAGAATCACTGTCCAGCGGGTCCAGTCCACCGCGAGAGGCGCGCCGACGCCGCCCGGATCGCCTTTGATCTGGGTCATGGCTGTTCCGCGAGCACCGCGGTGGCCGGTGAGCCTGGGAACCGTTCGGGCCAGCGATGCGCCACCAGCCAGCGATGTGCCGGTGTCAGCGCGGCCACCACGGCAGCTTCGATCAGCTGGTCGGGCTGGTGTACGACCTGCCGGTACACCTCGAACAGCAGCACTACTTGCCGCCAGTACGGGGCGAGCGCAGCGTTTCCGCCAATCGCGTCCTGGCCGGGGCGAAAACGACGCCGGTTGGTCCGCAGTCCTTCCTCCCAGCGCAGAACATGCTCGATCGTGCGCCAGCTGGTGTCTGCAGGCATGGTCGCTGCGGGGAAAGCGTCCGTGACACCAGGCGGCTGGCCTTCGGCGAGGCTGGCGTCCACTCGGGCCAGGTCGGCTTCGTTGATGTGCATGGAGGAGACCTGGTGGGTGTAGCCGCCGAGCTCCGCTCCAAGCTGTATGGCCGTGAACTCGTGGATGAAGGTAAAGGCGAAGACATCGCAGACCAGGCCGACAACGGCGTCGTTGCCGCGCATGGTCGACACCATGTGCAGGTGGCCGTCTCGGAGCAGAAACTGCAGCGCCAGGGTGCAGGCCACGTCCGGGTTATCGAACTCGGCCGGCTCGCCGGGCCGCATCACGGTCATCACCGCACGCTTGGAATCGGGGTCGTGGCGCAGCAGGTCGACGACCTGGTCCCATTGGCCGGCTTCGGTTGAGCTGAGCGGTGTGAACAGCCGCGGACCGTACGCCGAGCCGGTGAGCCGCTCACCGTCGGCAGACAGGGCACGCAGGCGGGGAGCGTAGTGGCCGATCATAACGAGGTCGTCGCGTCCGGACAGGTACCACAGCGTCTCGGCGTAGTTGAAGACGATGTTCGTGCGGCGGGCGGCCAGGTAGGGAGTGCGCTGGCGGGGGCCGGTGAGGGTGAAGGCCACGTTCAGGCATTCGCGTGACCTGTTGCCCCGGGACTCGGTCGTGAAATGTGGATGGGTGTGGACCTGCCGGAGCACGGTCCGGTAGGCGTCGTGGAAGGTCGCGAATTGTGGTGGGTGCATCACTACGCTGCTCCCGTCGTATGGATGAGCGATTCGATCAGCTGTATGAGACGTGCGGTCCAGGCCGACAGCCGGAACGGCTCCAGGTGAGAAAGGCACGCCCCAATCAAGTCGGCGTGTTCTTTGCTGCCTGCGATGCCGAGCGCCCATTCCACGCGGTCGATGACCTCACAGCCGTCGCGTACGTGGAGAACAGGCGGGGTGAATACTTCCGCGCCGGCGATGACGTCTGGGGTGATCGGCAGGCAGCCGGCTAGCGCGGCTTCGAACAGGCGCTGGCTGACGTGGCCGACCCTGGAGTAGCGGGCCGGGTTGAGGAGCACCGTCGCCAGGGCTGCGCGGTGAAGGTGCTGTACCTCTGGGAACGGGCAGCGGCCGGTGAAGTTGACGTGCGGCCATCGCTCGATCTGCGTCCACTTGCCGGCGACCCTGTGAGGGAAACGCGCAGCCGCCGGAGCGAAGAACGCGTCGAACTCCTCGTCGCGGTTGTACTGATTCCCGACGTAGATCAACGGCAACGAGCGGTGGACGGCCGCAAGCGCTTCGGGGCCAGCGTCATCGAGGAGCTTGTCGGGGACGGGGTGGACAAGGCTAGTGATTCCGGCAGGGGGCGCGAGTCCCGGTTCGCAGACGATGACGTTGCCGCGATCGTGGAGAGGGGAGTCGGCGGGGAGTTGCCGGTCGGTGTCCCAGATGACGGTGGGCGTGCCTGAGGTGATCGTGTAATGGACGAGCAGGTCGGTTTGGCGGTGCAGGTCGCAGGTGTGCCCCTCCGTCCCGCAGGGGGTCGTGTTACGGCCGGGGAGCGGCCACCGCCATTCACAGAACAGCACGTCGACCGGCGGCAACCCGGAATGCCACCGGTACGGCAGGACGTCACCGGCTTCCAACCGGTCTCGGTCGTTCTGCAGGAGCACCACATCGTGGCCGAGAGCGAGCAGCTCATCCACGATGGGGCGGCGCCAGAACCGGCCCCCGTCAGGCGTGTCGAGAACACCTGAGCCGAGGAACCCCCAGAAACTTAACCCGATCCGCATCGTCAGTCCTGTCCTTTCCTTCACTCGACATAGCAGGTGAGCACGTGCCCGGCCCGGCCATTCAGGAGCGATGTCGTGCTCCGTCTTGCTTCATCCGCCTTCCGGACCGGCCGGTCGGCGGCCGCCGCGCGGTTTCCCGAGCTGATGCCTTCTGATCCAGCTGATGCCTGGAACCTCCACGAGCGATCTCCTTTCGGCAGGCGGTGCCGGATCCTCCGCGCCTTCCCGAGGCTGACGCCTGCGACGATGGTGCGGGCTCTGGCCACCAACTCCCATTGGCCGGCCAGCCATGCGAACTCGGGCGGGACGAGTACTGCGAGCAAGCGCCAGCGGTCATGCCATCGTTCTGAGGGGAGCGCCTCATTCGGTCTCCTGGAAGAGCCGGTCGGCGACCATCGCTGCCTCCGGGGCCCCCAGCTCCGCGTAGATGGCGTGGGCCTCGCGCAAGTGCCGCTGTTCGAGATCGGTCTTGCTCATGTCATGCGCGAGGTCGGCGAACTCCACGAGCACTTCGGCCTGCTGCTGGTGGGCCTCGATAGCCCGGCTGACTTCTAGGGCCCTCTCCAGGGCGTCCAGCGCGGCTTGGTGGTGGCCGAGGAGACGGTGGGCGCGCCCGAGCCGAACCAGGCAGCGTGATCGCAGGTAGCTTTCCTCCGGCCGGACCTCGCACCACGCCTCAGCCTCGGTCAGCAGCTCGACCGCCCGGCCGTAGTTCTTGGCTGCCAGGTCGGCTTCGGCCTCGTGGCGGGTCATGAGCATGGCCCCGCGTTCATCGTCGAGGTCGAGGTAGATCTCGCGGGCGGCGTCGAAATGCTCGTGGGCGTCGGCGTGATCGCCCCAGCCGAGTTCGGCCAGGCCGATCAGTTCCAGTGAGGTCGCTTCGGCATGGCGGTGGCTGCTGTCGACGGCGAGGCCCAGAGCTTGGGTGGCGAGAGCTTCTGCGTTGTCGTAGCAGCGCATGGCGAGGTAGGCGCTGGCTTGGCCTTGCAGCATCCGGGCTTGTGCTTCGAGGTCCCCGGCCGCCCGAGCGGCTTTGAGGCCGATTTCGTACAGGGTGATCCAGGTGTCGTAGTAACGGCGGCGGACGAACAGCCCCCAGCACGCTTCGGCGATCTGCCAGGCGAGCGTGTGCAGGCCGCGCTGGTGGGCGGCGTTGGCGATGGCCAGCAGGTTGAGGCGTTCGGCCGCGAGCCACTCCAGTGCGGTTTTGTCGGTGAGCTGGATGGCGGGTGCTTCGGTGAAGACCCGTCCGAGGTACCAGCGGCCGGGGATCAGCACCTTCTGGGCGGCGGCCGCCGTGCGCAGGTACCAGTAGGCGCAGCGGACGAACGCCCCGGCCGCATCATCGCCGGCTTCGTACTTTCGCGCGGTGTAGGCGTGATCGTGTGCCAGGTCGTGGAAGGAGAAACGGCCGCGCGTCTCGTTAATGAGGTTGGCTTGGGCGAGTTGTTCCAGCCGGGGGATCACGGCCTCAACGGTCGTTTCGGCGAGGATGGCGGCGGCCTCGGGCGTGATGTCGGGGCCGGGGTGGTGGCTCAGCAGCCGGTACAGGCGGCGTGTTTCATCATCGGGCAGGGCGTTGTAGGCGCTGTCGAAGATCTCGGTCATGGCTCCGTCGTCGGTGTCGAATGCGGGAAGTGTGAAGCCGTGCGCCAGGCGGGCGATCGGCCAGTCAGGGTGGGTGGCGAGGGTTGCGCCGGTGAGGCAGACGGCCAGGGGCAGCCGGCCGCAGGCGTGTACCAGCGTGCGAGCAGCGGCGGTTTGGGCGCCGCGTCGTTCAGGACCGATCAGTGAATCGAGCAGTTCCAGGCAGGCCGGCTCGTCGAGCGGTCCCAACGTCAGAGGGCGGGCGCCGTTGACCAGCAGGCCGCCGAGCAGGCGGCGGGCCGTCACGACCATCAGGCAGCCGGGTCCCGGCAGCAGCGGCATGACCTGGGTGGTGGAGGCGGCGTTGTCGGCCAGAACCGCGAATCGGTTCCCGGCGGTGAGCGAGCGGAACAAAGCCGAGCGTTCGTCCAGGCAAGCCGGGATTCGCTCAGGCGCGACGCCGAGGGCACGCAACCATTCCCCGAGCACCCGTTCCGGTGGCGTAGGGCCGCCGCTGGAGTAGGCGCGCAGGTCGGCGAAGAGCTGACCGTCTGAATAGCGGCCGGCGTTGTGATGGAGCCAGGACAGCGCAAGGGCCGTCTTCCCGGCACCACCCGGACCGGCGAGCAGAATCACCGCATCGGCCGGCGCGTCGTCGAGGGCCTTGCGCTCGTCATTGCGGTCGACCAGCAGCCGGGGGCCGCGGGGGAGCTGGCGTGGGGTGACGCGGACAGCGGACCGCAGGTGCAGGTGGATGTCACGGATGCTGCGGGCCTGCACCACTGCGCCCGCGGTCGCGTCGCTGAGATAGTTGCTGGTCGACGCCGAGCGGCCTGTGGCAGCGCTGGCCGCGTCGTCGCCGGGCCCGCGCCCGAGCCGCTTGTGGCCGGCGCGGTGACCGGGGGCCGGGGGCATCATCGGGCCACCGCCGAAGCATAGGCGTGTTCGGTGTCCGGTGCGGATCTCCAGGCCCAGACGTGGTAAATCAGCACGGGCACGAGCAGGACCGTCACGGTGCTGCCGATCGCCCAGACGGCGCCGCCGCCGAGGGACCAGCCCCACAGGTCCCACACGATGTGGGAGACGATGATCGGGGTCAGGCGGCCGGTCCGCCGGTACAACCAGACATTGATGGCGCCCATGATCAGGAGCGCCGCAGCCGCCGCCTGGTAGTAGTACACGTGATAGCTCATCCGCATCAGCATGCTGAGGGCGTACAGCTCCCACGCCGGTCGCCTGGCCGCCGTCAACGCCACCACCACGACCGCCATCAGCAGTTCTTCGCACACCCCTGCGGCGATGATGTGGATGGCCAGCGCGGAGGCGCTGTCGTATTGCTCGATCGGGCTGGTCAGCCCGGCAAGCTTCAGCACGGCGCTGACGGTCGCCGTCAGGGAGGCGGCCAGACAGCCGATGATGCCGCCGTAGAACACAACGATGGCCTGACGGCGCGTACTGCGGCCTCCACGAGGACGGGTGAGCCCGAAGCCGGTCAGGGTGAGGCCGTGCTGGCGGGCGAGCGTGACCGCTATCAAGACAGCGGTGATCGTGGCCAGCACGTCATACAGCGAGCGCAGCCCGGTCATCCGGCCCCACGTGACCAGGGCCTCGCCGGTAGCGGTGCAAGATAGCCCGATCGCCCAGATCGGGCCGTACCAGACGCCGGTCGCGATGAGCCAGAGGGCTAGAGCTGTCAGCGTTGCCCACAGGCCGGGCATGAACCAGTCATCGGCGCGTACCGCCCAGCCTCGCAGCACGTCACCCTGGGCGGCCCAGTGCAGGACCGCATTCGACGCGTAGACACCGAACAGCAAGGCGAAGAACGCCAGAGCCTGGCCGTATCCGCGCCAGGCCACCGTAGGGCGCGGGAGCGGGGCCGGGGCGGGCTGGGGTAGCCACCGCAGGAGTCGCTGTTTCACAGGCAGCTTTCTAGAGAGGTCGGTGATGGGCTCGATGGGTGGTGGGTGCGCAGCCCGGTTCCTGGCGACGCCCCCGGGGGGAAGATCGGGCGTCGACTGCCTGAGCTGCGCACCCACGTTCAAGGGGCGGCGGTGCGAGCACTGGATGCGGCGGCGAGTTCGGCGGCGCGACACAAGGCGACGAGAGTGTCCGGGTCAGACGCGTCGATGACCGTGGTCTGACGCGTGCACGCCCCGAACGCGCTCAGACCGCCGTGATACGGCGCCCGTACGATGACCCAGCCGGGCAGACGACGCTGCACCTGCGCGACCACCGCCGCCATCGGCTCCTCACACATCGGCCGCCCCCTCGACACGGCCGGCCACGACGTTCGCTATTCGCAGCGCCGCATACTCGATCCCATCGGCGGGGGAGAACGGCTCGACGTCCGGCTCCGGTCTGGGCGCGCCGCGTATGACGGGACGCGGGCCGACCCACAGCCAGCACCACATCAGCTCGCCGTCGACCTCTCGAAGCAGGACGCCCTGGGAAAGGTTCACGTCCTCGTTGGTCGCCGTCACACGGTCGCCGGTGACCCTGACCTCCAGGCCTCGTCGGGACAGTGCTGCGGACAGCAGAGTGACGTAGTCGCCTACGCGCTGAGGATCAGCCATGGGACGCCTCCGGATGCTTTAGGCCGACGCCGCCGAGGAAGGGGATCTGCTGGGCCCGCTGCGAGTCGTGTCTCCACTTCGACACCGGAACCAGACCGGGGTGCACGAGTTGGAAGCCGCTGAAGAATCGCGCGATGTCCTTCACCGTGCGGGGTACGCCCGGTGCGTTCGCCTGCTGCCACACCTCGGCCGCATGCGTCGTCTCCGCATTCCGCTTCGCGTGGCTCAGTACCAGGCAGCTGCCCGGTGCCATCACCGAACGGAACCTCGTGACGATGCCGTGAGGGTCCTCGCTGTCGGGGATGAAATGCAGGACCGCGACCAGGATGACGCCGACCGGCTTGGTCCAGTCGATCATCGCGCTCAGTCCGGGGTGGCCGATGACGGCGTCCGGATCGCGAAGGTCTGCCTGGACGACGGCCGTGTCCGCGTTCTCCGCCAGTAAGGCGCGGCCGTGCGCCACGACGACCGGATCATTGTCGACGTACACCACGCGGGCGCTTGGGTCTCGTTGCTGCACGACCTCGTGGGTGTTGTCCCGGGTGGGGAACCCTGCGCCGATGTCAACGAACTGCTGAACCCCAAGATTCTGGGCGTATCGGACTGCCCGTTTAAGAAATCTCCGGTTCTCCCTGGCCATCAGGCGCAGGTTGGGTACTCGCCTGATGGCTTCCTGCACGGCCTCTCGATCGACCAGGATGTGGTTCTTGCCGCCGAGGAGGTAGTCGTACATCCGAGCGACATTCGGCTGGCGCAGGTGATATATGCGCGGGGCCGGACGGCCCTGTGTAATTGCCGTGCGTGCTGGAGCTCGTCTTTGACCCATGGTGTCCTATCCGCCTGCCGTGTTCGGTCAACGACAATCCGTTGCGGCAGCGACGGTATGACAGCCGGTCAGAGCCGAGGGGCACAGTTCGTACCCCTATGTTTAGACCAAGAGGCCGACCCGGTCCGCGAGGTCGTTGGCCTCGCGTCGGAGTTCTCGTGGCCCTTCGGTCGTGAACTCGAGCAGGATGCGGCGTGCGTGGCCGTTGTAGCGAATGGTCTCTGGCGCGGCAACGTAAGCTTCGTTCAGGCTCCCGAGCGCACTCCGTTTGTCATTGTTGAGGTGATATGCACGCGCGACCTCAATGAGGTGCCGGCCCCGCCTGGGCTGAGACGGGATCATCAGGTGCGCGGCGCGGCGCGCCTGCTGCCTGCTCTCGCCGCCCTGGCGCAGTTCAACTGCCGTAGTGACCGCGTGGGCGCCCATGACGGCGCGGCTGAACGACGTCATCGGGTCGTAGTAGTCCCAGGGCAGTCGCTGCGCGACGTCGTTCGCCTCATCCCACATACGCCACGCCGTACCGTTCTCGCCCGCCCGTGCGGCCGTGTAGGCGTACGCGAACAGCAGCGCTCCCCACCTAGCGCGGAGGTGGTGATCAGCATTGCCCATGTAGGGGCGAATCAGATCTAGGGCCTGTTGATTGACACCTTCGGCGATCTCGAAGTCGCCGGCGTCCCGGTGTGCCTCAACGAGAAGCCATGCTGCGCCGCCGATCGCGCCTGGGGCGTCAGCTTCCTGCGCGGCCACCATCGCTCGCTCCGCGACGCGCCAGAGCAAATCTGCAGCAGGTTGGTAGGCAAGGAAGAACTGCGCCAGGTTGTAAACATCCGCGAGCATCGCCCAAGCTCGCCGCCGATCATCACTTTCATAGAGCCTCACGGCATGTTGGGTGTCCTTGATCAGGTCGGGGAGTAGGCGTCCGAGAACGGTTCGATGGTCGGGCGCTGCATGACGGGCCCGCCAGGCAGCATCGATGCGAGCCCGCAAATGATTGAGCGGGGGAGGAGGTGCATCAGGAAGGACCAAGGCGTTAAGGGCGTCACGGACAGCAGGCAGAGCGGGATGCCCCGGACCGGCGAACTGGTGGACAGGCATGGACTGATCGCCTGTCAGCTCTGCGATGTCTCGGACACGAAGTGCCTCCGCCAGCCGTAGCAGGACGGGGAGTTTCGGCTGTTGCAGACGTCCAGTCTCGATGGCCTTGACCCAGCTTCCGGACTTCCCGATGAGAGCCCCCAGCACCTCTCGGGTCAGGCCGCGCCGGCTCCGCAGCAGCTTGACGCGCTCGCCGAAAGTGAGGTCTGCCCCGACTGAGTCCACCTTAGATTCGGGCATAAGCCCTGCACCTCCTGGGGTGTCGACAATCTCAGGCTACGGCGTGAAGGTTCGCGCTTGGACCCTCAGTGCAGATTGAGTCAGCTGGAGTTCCGCCCAAGCGGCTCTTGTCCTGAAGAGTCCCGATATTCCCGTAAGGCCAGGGACTGGCGCGCACCTTCTACGCCGGGCACTCCCGGATGTCGCTGATGGGTCGTTAGCTTCGGCAATTCGGCGCTCGGCCACCAGCTGCGAGGCCTGGCGGGGGGGACCTTCTTTCATCTCGACCACGTAATGAGCGTAAGACCCATGTTCGACGGGCCCGTCGACCGGATTTGAGCCACCGCCGGACGCGATAGACAGCGCGTCCGGCGGTACCCATGCCGTGTACCGAGCAGTTCTAGAATCGCGGCCCAGCCACACCGCGGAACGGGATACCTCAGCGCACGTCCTATAGCGACGGCACCAGACACTCGTGCGCTTCTCCGTCGAGCCCCTAGTGACGGCCATGCCGGTTGCGGCAGGCGTCGTGAAGAGCCGTCCGTACGGCTTCGGGGAAGCGTTCGCGGAGTAGTTCTAGGTCGCTGGCGCACACGATGACCAGGGATCCGTAAACGCCCCACCATTGGCGGCCGTCGAACAGGAACCCGAACGCCGGTATCTCCCGCAGGAGTCGAGCCAGCTCCGACTCCGATCCCGGTCCGGTCGGCTCGCAACAGACAGGGCACGTTCCCTCAGGGGTGTCGTCGGGGTAGTCACCGGCGGGGTGGGGGCCGAATGGAGCGGCGTTCATTGGTCGGCTCCGATGACGGCGGCTGGGTCGGTCTTGAGGCGGACCCAGATGACACGGCTGCCGTCGGTGTGCTGGTAGGTGCCGAACTCGTGCGCTAGGGCACCGATGCCGTAGAGGCCGCGTCTGCCTTCGCGTAGGAGCCGGCGCTCGGTAAAGAGAGCGGATGGGGCGGTGGTGGGCAGGATGGGTTCGTTGTCGCCTCCGGCGTCGGTGACCTGGATCTGGACGCGATGGCGCCACCGTAGGACCTCCACGGTGAACACCCCGCCTTCGCTGCCTGAGCGTGAGTACTTGATCGCGTTGGTGGCCAGCTCCCCGGTCACCCAGGCCGCATCGTCGGCTGCGGACGTATCGGCGAGCAGCGAGTGAGTGAACCGGCGTGCGGCGCTCACCTGCTGTGGGATGCCGGCGAACGTGCGTCGCCAGCACAGCACGCCGGGCTGTCGAGGCGTCACCCGGCCACTCAAGGGGATCCACTTGCGCCGCCATATCGTCGTAGCGGCCGGTGGCAGGGTCTTTCGTTCGGACCGGTCGCCATTGCCGGGCTTGCGGACGCTGTCCCGGGACGAGGGGTGCTCCGGTTCTGGCTCAGGGCTTGAGGAGTTCGTGACGGCCATCGTTGATCGGTTCCTTTGCTGGCGAAGGTTTCGTGGAGCGCCATCCGCTACCTGCAATGGCGCACGAATAGACCGTCGCTCCGACGCCGGGAAATCGCCAGTCGCACTGACTCCTGTTCCCAGGCATCGGTTACCTCTTCTTCTATGGTGTGGCCTTGAACCGGGAAGTCGTCACTCTTGCTTTAGTTGCTGAGTTACTCTGATCGCGTACAGTGCGCAAGTGGGGTCGCGCCTCCGAAGTATGATCGGTGGTTCTTATCCACGCCCCGGATACAACCTGCGCTACTACATTGGCTACAATCATTAACGGAAACCCGTGCAAGGAGGGAATGAGCATGGCCGAGCAGGTCTTTAAACGACTTATCGACGATCTGGATGGCAGTGAAGCGGAAGAAACGGTCTCATTCGCTATCGACGGAATCGTCTACGAGATCGACCTCAGCGCCGAGAACGCGGGAATACTGCGTGATCGCCTGTCGCCGTTCATGGAGAACGGGCGGCGGGCCGGTGGCGGTGGTGTCCGGCGTCCTCGAGGCCGTGCCGCCTCCAGCCGCCAGCGCAGCGCGGACATCCGCGCGTGGGCGAAGGCTCATGGGATCGAGGTCAGCAAACGCGGTCGTATTCCGGCGACGGTCGTCGAAGAGTACGAGCGAGCCCACTGACACCCGAGGACGTCCGCACGAGGGCGGCTCTTGGCGCCCTTAGAGGTCCTAACAAAATGATCACTTCGGTCCCACGGCTGCTGCTGGACAGCTTTGATCATCTTCCGTGAGGAAGGGCGAGCAGCCGCCGTGGATCGTGCGGGACAGCCTGTGGGAGCGGATCGAGCCGTTGTTGCCGAAGGTGGAGCGGCGTACCCGCCACCCGGGCCGCAAGCGGCTGGATGACCGCAAGGTGCTGTGCGGGATCTTGTTCGTGCTGCATACCGGGATCGCGTGGGAGTTCTTGCCCCAGGAGCTGGGGTTCGGGTCGGGGATGACCTGCTGGCGCCGCCTGGCCGAATGGCACGAGGCTGGGGTGTGGGATCGCCTGCACCAGGTGCTGCTGGCCGAACTGCACGCCGCCGGGAAGCTGGACTGGTCCCGGGCGGTGATCGACAGCTCGCACGTGCGCGCGCTCAAGGGCGGCCCAAAACCGGACCGAGCCCGGTCGACCGCGCACGGACGGGCTCGAAACACCACGTCATCACCGAAGCCGGCGGCATCCCGCTGGCCCTCAGCCTGACCGGCGGCAACCGCAACGACGTCACCCAGCTCATGCCGCTGATCGAGGCGATCCCACCGGTACGCGGGCGCGTCGGACGGCCCCGCCGCCGGCCCGAGCGCCTGTACGCCGACCGCGGCTACGACCACGACAAATACCGGCGCAAGGTCTGGAAGAAGGGCATCAAACCCGTGATCGCCCGGCGCGGCACCGCCCACGGCTCTGGGCTGGGCGTCCACCGCTACGTCGTGGAACGCACGATCGGCCTGCTGCACTGGTTCCGTCGCCTGCGTATCCGCTGGGAGATCCGCGATGACATCCACGAGGCGTTCATGACCCTGGCCGCCGCCATCATCTGCTGGCGGCGCCTGGTCCGCTGATCTTTTTGTTAGTACCTCTTAGCCCACTCCTGCTGCGGCCGTCTCCTCGGTGAAAAAACCAGGCGGCGCTGGAGGACGCGGCGCCGTTAGGGAGCCGAATTTGCCGACGCAGGTCCTCAGACGCATGCCAGATGGTGCTGGTGGCCGATGTACTGGAGGCGTGTAGGGGGGACGCGAAGCGACAGGACGGTTCTTCCGGCAGGTTCCGCCCGGCGTGCAGGTCTTGGTGAGCGGCGGCTTGCCGGGCGGATGATCCTTTTGGTTGCCCACTGTCTCGTAGGTCTGGCAATTCAGGACGTCGGGCGGCCGGGACCTTGCCGAGTCGGCGTCGAGCGGCGCTGTGAACGTCGAGTGGCGCTGGGCTCGGCCGCTTGCTGCCGCACGGTGCGTTGAGCGGACGGCCCGGCCTGCTGCTGGCTAATGTGCGGGGAATGACTCCCGACGCCGCCGCGAAGTACTTCTGGCACGAGGCCCCTGTCGCTGAAGGGCTGGAGATCACCCAGGTCTATGGGTATCTGATCTGCCCGAAGACCGGCCGCGTCTTGATCCAAAACGATCAGGGGAAGTTCAACCTGCCAGGCGGCACGCCCGAATCGTTCGACGGCGACCTGGTGGACACGCTGGTCCGCGAGGCGTTCGAAGAGAACCAGGTCGTCGTCAGCGATGCGGTCTACCTGGGGTATCAGGAGGTCCACCGGTCACGCCGCGCGCCCTACGCGCAGGTCCGGATGGTCGGGCTGATCGGCGCGTTCGAAGAACGCCAACCCGACCCGGCCAGCGGCCGGACGTACCGCCGGCTGATGACGTCGCTGGCGGAGGCCCCCGAGGTGCTGGGCTGGGGTGAGCCTGCGGTCGCCCAGGTCAAGCTGGCGGCTCGTATCGCCGAGGAGGCCTGGGGCGTGCAGGTCGGCTCGTCGGAACCGACCGGCTACGTCGATTGACGCACGACCCTTCCGACACACCTGCGAAGGTGGCCTCCACCTGCGCGCGGTAGTTCCGGCCCGCGCGGCCGACCCAGCGAGTCACCTCCACCGATCGGAGGCGCTTGGTCTTGGCTCTCACGAAGGTGTTCTCGAGCGGAACCCCGAGGGCGTCCGCTGCACGGCTCGAATTGCGGTCGCGCCCTCTGGGGCGACCTCAAGCGGCAGGCGATCGCCTGTTCGCCGCGGCGGACGAGGGCACAGGGCTGGCGTGGCAACGACCCTGGGACGTCGAGGATGCCACGGGCCGCAGTTCATCGATTAAGGCACTGCCCGCGCGGCCGCAGCGGGCCGATCGTCGATGCGGCCAAAGCTGTCGGATGTTCGCCGCGGCATCCTGGACCGTTTCCGGCCACGGCACGCCAGCTGAGATAGCGGCGTTTACTACGGTGCCCTGCTTGACTCAGAAGAGTCCAGCCTGGACGCACCTCTCGTCACCGGAGGCGGTGACGAGACGAAAGAGGGGGCACCGATGTCGCTGAGTCTGGTCAAGGGCCAGTTCAAGATCCTGCACAGCCAGCCCGACGGGGACTCCATCCACTTCTACCCCGACGATAAGGAAGCGTTCACCACGCTGCACCTGAGTGCCCATCTGTCCGCCGTCGGCAGTGTGCAGCTGCGCCTGGACGCCATCGACGCACTGGAGACCCACTACACCCCGCGGAGCGGGACGACCCAGCACCAGCCCCTCGACCTCGCGCACGCCGCCGCCGACCGGCTGCTTGGCCTGCTCGGCTTCACCGGCATCCAGCGCGACGGCGAGACGATCACCAGCGCTACCCCGGACCAGACGCCGGGCTACATCCTCACGCGGTTCGCCGACAAGTACGGCCGGCCGGTCTGTTTCGTCTACGCGGGGGAATCCGACCAGGCCGACTTGAGCTCGGTGTACGTGACCACGGAGATCCTCCAGGGCAGCGTGAATCATCAGCTCCTCGCCGAGGGGCTGGTATATCCGACGTTCTACAGCCAGCTGTACCCAGACCTGCGCGCCGAACTGATGAGCGCCGCCCAGACCGCCCGCGCCGCCGGCACCGGCATCTGGCAGAAGGACGCGACGACGAGTGGCGCGACCATCTCCAGCATCACCGACCTGGACGACCAGCTCGTGATCTTGCCGAAGCTGTTCCGCCGCCTCGTCGACTACCTCGCCCTCGGTGCGGGGAGCATGTCTCTCGACGGCTTCACGAACTTCCTCGCCAGCCGCGGTGACCGGCTCATCATCATCCCCGACACCCACGCCACGGGATTCGACACGGTCGTCGAGGTGACCGGCCAGACCGTGCGGCTCACCCATCCGCCGGAGGAGCTCGTGTTCATCGAGGCATGAGGCGCAGCCGCGCAGTCCTTAGCCGCCACAAAGGGGGGCCGTTTCCGCGAGCGTCCCCCTATTCGCGGGATTCTGCGGGGCCGTCGTCGGGCGGTGTGGCGTAGGACGGCGTCAGGCTCGCTTCGCGCATGATCTGCCGGACCGTGACCTCAAGAGTGCTGGTCTCGGCGATCACCGTCTCGCACCGGTCGGGCAGCAGGTCCAGCGGCCGGTACCAGTCCCGCATCTGCTCGGCCCCGAAGTCTGCTCGCTGCGGCCGTCCTGCGTGCCGGCGGAGTGTCTCTGGCCAGGAGACGTCCAGGTAGTACCAGGCGCTGCGCGGGTGGTCGCGTCGCAGCTCCTGCAGCATGGGCCCGTAGCGCTCGGCGGCCAGGATCCCTTCGAGGATCACGTGATAGCCGGCTCCGAGCGCATGGCGGGTGATCGTGTCGATCAGCCCGATGTTCACCCCGCCGGGCACATCATGCTCGCGCAGTATCTGGCGCCGTATCACGTCCTGGCTGACGATCGCCAGACCGCGGCCATAAGCCGCCCGCACCGCATGGGCGACGCTCGTCTTGCCTGCCCCTGAGTTCCCCCGCAGGACGATCAGCGCTGGCAAGACCGTCGAATCTCGGTCGTCCGAGGGCGGCCCTGCTCCGTGGCCAAGCACGCCGCTGACGCTAACAGCCCATCCCCGCCCGATCAGCGCGCTGGTTCAGCGGTCGCCGTGACGTAGGTGCCTTTCGCCGGCAACGTTTTCACCAGTCCGCGGTCGCGTAGCTCTCGTAGAGCTCGACGCGCTGTCCCTAGCGCCACTCCATGCGCGGCGGCCATCTCCCGCTCGCCGGGCAGCCGAACGCCCGGCTGCAGCGTCCCCTCGGTGATCTGGGCGGCGACGACGTCAGCGACCCGCATGTACTCGTACTGTATTGCCTCGGTCACATGCAGCACAGTAAACGGCGGGAGAAGGCTTGTGCGCCGACTACGCCGTCTACGAAAGCTCAGTCGGACCTGCATTCCCGGCAGGGCAGGTGGCCGACTCGTTATCCTAAGATCGATACATGGACCGTCCTGACTCCATCTTTACCTACGCTCGCAGCCGCGCCCACGAGCTCACCGACGGTCTCGATACCGTCCTTGCCAGCGCCATGTTCCTCGAGAACTGCTTCGAGCGTACTGCTAGGGCCATCGACACTCGCACCCTCCGCACTGCCGGCATCGACGCCTCGAGCGCCGCTAAGCTCCTCTACGCGTTCACCAACATCCGTCGCCTGGTCAGCCCTCTGGCCCGCGGCCATGAGCTCGCCCAGCACATTCGCACCGCCCTTGATGCCGACTTCGACCGTGCCATCGACATCATCGTCGTCCGCGAGCACGCCTTCGGCCTCGAACGCGCTCTGAGCCGCGCCCATAGGCTCGCCGGTGACATCGACAATGATCTCAGCCGTGCACTCGATGGTGACGTCGGCCGCGTCCTCGGCCGCGCTCTCGCCATGGCAATAATCAGCGAGGGCGCCAACAGGATCGCTCGTGAACCTTACCCCCTCGGCAGCTCATTCGAGCGCGCCTGCGATTCCTTCCGCTCCCTTGGCCAGAAACTCCGGGAGAACCTTCATAGCGTATCTGACGTCATCGCCTATCTTGAGTTAGCCCACATCGATGTATCCGGCGTCGATATGTCGCAACTAGCCCTGCAGGAAGAGGAGGCACTGTCCAATGTGATATGGGACGCGGATACGGTGTGGCCATCCGGTATCGCCGAGCGGGTTCGCGAGCAGTCTCAGGAGATTCGTCCGGGCGTTTTCCGAATTACCAGCGATCCGGACGAACTGAGCGGGCACAACTGACTCGATCTTCTTGCGGTAGATCGAGTCACGCCTATCGCCCGGCCACCGACTTCAGGTGGCTGTGGAGTGTCCTGGTGATCGGATGATCATTGCCCAGCACCCGCACGCAGTCCGCCAGGGCCACCTCGAACAGCGGGACCGCCCGCCTCAGATCACCCGCCGCTCGAAGTGCGATCGCCAGGGTGATCCGCGAGGTCAACGTGTCGGGGGGATCTTCGCCCAGCACTCGCGCTCGGGCGGCAAGGATCGGGTCACGTCCACGCGGGTGGTGTATGAGTCGGCCTTCGCGTGATCCTGTTTCTGCAGGTTAAGCGGTGATCGCCTGCGGAGCCGGGTTCTCGTCCGGTGTTTCGCCACCCACGAGTCGTAGGCGGGCTTTGGCGAGGAATTCCAGGCCCATGTAGCGGCGGGCTTCGGTCCATTCGTCGGTTTGTTCCATCAGGACCGCGCCGACCAGCCGGATGATCGCTGCCCGGTCGGGGAAGATCCCGACCACATCGGTGCGTCGGCGGATCTCCTTGTTCAGCCGTTCCGGGGGCCCAAAAAACGCCCCGGATTCCCGGTCGGCCCGGCGTGGAGACGTCGCCGTGAGGTAGCTGTCCGGTGGACCGGCCTGGTGATGGCGGTTCAGTTGGTGTCGGTCGGGGTGGTGGGGGGTGGGAGTTGGGTGCGTAGATGTCGGGTGAGGGCGGCGCCGAGTTCGGGGGTGAGGGGTCCGGTGTGGTCGATGCCAAGCTGGGTCGCGAGCGCGGGGGTGTGCAGGCGGGTGGCGGTCTCGATGAGGCGGGCGTAGGTGTCGGCGCAGGTGCGGATGCGGTGGCGGGCGCTGGCCGCGATGATGGTGGTCAGGGGGATGGCGGGCCACCACCACCAGGTCAGCGGCGCGTAGAGCATCGCCCAGCCGGCCAGGGTGGTGGCGCGGCTGAGCGCGGTGCGGGCGTCGGTGATCTGGGTGCGTACGGTGTCGGGGAGGGTGAGTTCCAGGTAGGGCCAGCAGGTGGCCAGGTCGAGGTGGTGGTCGCGGTCCAGGCGTAGTGCGGCGGCCTGGATCCGGTCTCCGCTCCAGGTGGGTCGTTCTGGCCGCTCGACCGCGATGCGTGCCCGGATGCCGGCGGCGGTGTGCCGGATCGCGGGGTCGGGACGGTCGGCGGGGTCGGGAGCCAGGGCCAGCTGGTACTGGGCGTGGTGGATGCGGTCTGCTTCGTCCCAGCGTTGACGTCGGTGGCGGACCCACCAGCCGATCAGGGCGGGTGCGGGAGCCGGCCAGGTGAGCCATCGTGCGGCCAGGATGAGGCGTTCGAGGAAGGCGCCGGCCGCTTGGGCGGCGACGCCGGCTGCGGCGGCTGCGATCACGATGGTGGCCAGCAGCATGACCTGCCCGCCGGTGCTGGTCGCGGCGGGTGTCTTGGCGTGAGCGGTGATCTGCCGGGTGAGCAGGCCGATGTCCAGGGCGTGGCGCCACCCGAGGGTGCGGGCGGCGGCGGCCACGGCCAGATATAGCACCCCGGGTAGCACGAGCAGTGACAGCCACCGTTCGGCGAGTTTCTTTCCGAGCTCGCTCAGTAGTCCGCCCATGTCAGGGCAGCCGTTCTCGGACGAGTTGGCGGTGGTCTGGGCTGACCGAGCAGGTCGGCCGGGTTTCGGTCACCTCGCTGCTGGGCCGTCCCGCGCACCATCCCATCGGGCACCGGTAGACGATTTCCAGGCTTTCCAGCCCGGTCGGCTCGCCACCGCGGCCTTGGCCGTACCCGTAGACCCCGAGTGGGTCACCGGCACCTTGAACGGCCGAGTGAACCTCCTCCAGCAGTTCAGCGATCTGCTGGAGGGCCTCCTGGCGGGGTTGCCCATGCGGGGAGGCGAGTGCTGTCAGGAGTCGCTGCAACGGGGAGGACGGGTCGGTGCCGTCATCGCCGAGTATGGCGCGTAGCTCCTCCAGGTGCCGGCACACATATCCCAGGCCGGTTGCGGTTCGAGCGGCTCGTGATGGTGATGTCAATCCGACCTCCAAGCACCAGTGACGTTCAGGCGAACCGGCATTGTGAGGCCCTTCGCCGGGCAGCGATTCGGCCACGTGCGGCCATCGTGACCTTATCCCCGGCAACACGCCCCAGGATCGGCAATGGGGTGACTAGCCTCACCGGAGGCGGAAAGGGCGCCGGGTCGGCCCGGCGGGCACGGGGAGAGGCATGTGGAGGCAGAACAGGAACACGCCCGTGAACCGCGTGCTGCGCTGCAGGCCGCGGTGGCGGCCCGGTTGGCCCGGGTCGAGGAATCCCAGGACCCGACACCGGTTCTGGAACCCGAGGCCGTCCAAGACGCGCACAGGCTCACCAGCCTGCTCTCAGAGAACGATAGTGACCTGCAGTCTCGATATCTGCTCGGCTGGCTCCACTGGTACCGCTACCAGGCACTTCCCGAAGGCCAAGACCAGCACGATCTGCACGCCGCAGTTGATCTGCTCACCCATTGCTTCGCCGCCGGCGTTGAACCTGAGCAGCTACCCGCGCCGCTCCTGGCTCTCCTCGCCGACCGAGCCGCCCCCATCGCCGCGGCGCTCCAGTCGACGCTCGGCCGCGCTGATCAAGTTCTGCTTTCGGCCAGCGTAGAACTGTGGCAACGCATTCTTGCCGCTACCCCCACCGACCACCCCGACCGGGCGATGTACCTGAGCAACCTAGGGTTCGGGCTGGGGGTTCGGTTTGAGCGGACGGGGGCGCTAGCGGACCTGGAGGCCGCGATCCAGGTCGGGCAGGAGGCGGTGGCCGCCACCCCCACCGACCACCCCGACCGCGCGGCGCACCTGAGCAACCTGGGGGCCCTGCTGCGGGCCCGGTTTGAGCGGGCGGGGGCGCTAGCGGATCTGGACACCGCGATCGACACCTTTCGCGAAGCCGTGGCCGCTACCCCCACCGACCACCCCAACCGGGCCGGACGCCTGAACAACCTGGGGAACGCGCTGGGGGTCCGGTTTGAGCGGACGGGGGCGCTAGCGGACCTGGAGGCCGCGATCCAGGTCGGGCAGGAGGCGGTGGCCGCCACCCCCACCGACCACCCCGGTCGCGCGGTGCACCTGAGCAACCTGGGAGGTGCGCTGCAGGTCCGGTTTGCGCGGATGGGGGCGCTAGCGGACCTGGAGGCCGCGATCGACTCCTTTCGCGAGGCGGTGGCCGCTACCCCCACCGACCACCCCGACCGCGCGGCGCACCTGAATGGCCTGGGGGGTGCGCTGAAGCGCCGGTTTGAGCGGACGGGGGCGCTAGCGGACTTGGACACCGCGATCGACTCCTTTCGCGAGGCGGTGGCCGCTACCCCCACCGACCACCCCAACCGCGCGATGTACCTGAATGGCCTGGGGGGTGCGCTGCAGGTCCGGTTCGAGCGGACGGAAGCACTAGCGGACCTGGATGCCGCGATCCAGGTCGGGCAGGAGGCGGTGGCCGCCACCCCCACCGACCACCCCAACCGGGCGAGGCGCCTGAACAACCTGGGGAACGCGCTGCGGAGCCGGTTTGAGCGGACAGGCGCGCAGGACGATCTAGAGGCGGCGTTGTCCGCTCATTCGCTCGCAGCTGAGGTTGATTCGGCGCCGCCGTCATTGCGTATACGTGCGGCACGTGCGGCTGCGGCGTTGTCTGCACGATCCGAACCCGGTCGGGCGGCCAAGCTGCTGGAACGCGCGGTATGGCTACTGCCCGAAGTGGCCCCGCGTCGGCTGGAGCGTGGTGACCAGCAGCATGCGATCGGCAGGTTCGCCGGGCTGGCCGCGGACGCCGCCGCGCTGGCACTGAACGATCCCACTACACCCGCATCCCAGCGCGCAGCAGTGGCGCTGCGGCTGCTGGAGGCCGGCCGTGCGGTGCTGCTCAGCCAGGCGTTGCACACCCGCGGCGATCTGAGCGATCTCACCGAACACCATCCCAACCTGGCCGCACGCTTCACCCAATTGCGTGACCTGCTCGATCAGGTCTCCGACGCCCCCGCTCTCGCCCCAGCCATCGGCGGTACCGGTGCCGGTACGGGGTCTGACCGTGCAGCGAATGACCGGCGGCAGTTGGCCGAGGAATTCACCGGCCTGCTGACCCGGATCCGGGCCCTGGAGGGGTTCGCCTCCTTCGCCCTGCCCCCTGCCACCAGCGAACTCCTGGCCCAGGCCAGCCACGGCCCGATTGTGGCGTTCAACGTGAGCCGCTACCGCAGCGACGCTCTTCTACTCACCCAGGACGGCATCACCCACCTGCCCCTGCCCGGCCTGCCGATCGACACGCTGATCGACCAGATCAACACCTTCCACCGAGCTCTGCACGCCACCGGCCACGGGCGCACCTCACAGGACCGCCAAGCGGCACAACTGCAGTTGAATCAGGTCCTGGGGTGGCTATGGGATAACGCCGCCGGCCCCGTCCTGGACGCGCTGGGCCACCACCACCCGCCAGCACCGCACCAATCCTGGCGGAGGGTGTGGTGGGCTCCCGGGGGACTACTGGGCCTGCTGCCCCTGCACGCCGCCGGCCACCACACCACCACGCCCGATCCCGCCGCCCGCGCCGTGATGGACCGGGTCATCTCCTCCTACACCCCCACCATCAGCGCCCTGCGCCACGCCCGCCGACACTTCTCCACCGCCGGCCCGGCCGTCGCAGGGCGAGCGCTGATCGTCGCGATGCCCACCACACCCGGCGTCCCCGGCCGCTTGGACTACGTGCCGGAGGAGGCCCGCATGCTCGCCACCCGTCTGCCCGGCTCGGCCACCCTTATCGAACCCGACCTCGGCTCCTCCGGCACCCCGCCCCAGACCGCTACCGGCGCAGTCGCCGCGACCACTTTGCCGACCAAGGCCAACGTTTTGGACCTGCTGCCGGCCTGCTCGATCGCGCACTTCGCCTGCCACGGCGTCAACGACCCCGAAGACCCCTCCCGTAGCCGTCTGCTCCTGCACGACCACCACACCGCCCCGCTCACCGTCGCCGCCCTCGCCCCCGTCCGCCTCGACCACGCGCAACTCGCCTACCTGTCCGCCTGCGAAACCGCCCTGACCACCAACACCGAGCTCATCGACGAGGCAATCCATCTGACCTCAGCATTCCAACTCGCCGGATACCCCCACGTCATCGGCACCCTGTGGGCCATCAACGACACCATCGCCGCCCAGATCACCAAAGCCTTCTACACCGCCCTCACGACCAGCACCGCGCACGGCCCCATCATCGAGTTGGGCCAGGCAGCCCACGCCCTGCACCACGCCGTCCGGTCCATACGCGCCAAATTCCCCGCCACCCCCTCACTGTGGGCCGCCCATCTGCACGCGGGCGCATAGACCAGGTGAAGCCCAGGCAACCCAGTCCAACGAATACGAGGTCCAGCCCAAGCAAGCCCAAAACCGACATTGGGATGATCTTGGAAGGGTGAGGCAGTGGACCGTGTCCTGGTCTGTCTGAGAGGTCTGGTCAGCTGTTCGCCGGGGCGGCGGTTTTCTCGTCGTGTCCCTCGAAGGCCACGAATCGGCCCGCACCCGCGGCAAGACCATCGGCGGCGCCACCGTCACCGACGCGCCGGGCAGCCTTGTCGAGCGTGCATCAATGCGCGTTGTGTACGTGGCCGCAGCCGACGCCGCGGTGCTGGAGAACCTGGCGCGGGTGCTGGCCACCACCGACGACTCCGATGTCGCCGACGCCGCCGAGCTGGTCCTGGACGCGCCCAACATCGCCACGACCCGGCCAGTGCGCGCCCTGGCCGTAATCGCCCGCCGGCTGTTCAAGCTCGCCAGCACGGACCGGGTGCTGACGGCCGACCAGCGGGCGCTGGCCGACCTGATCGAGCGCACCGCCGCGGCGATCGACGGCCTTCACATTCACGGATGCGCCTGGGTGAGGCGACGCGGCAGAGGCCGGCGCCTCACCCCACGGCGATTCGCCATCGAGCTCTTGGCGATGGCTATGTCGGCGGGGTTTTCGGAGGATCGACGTACCGCCGAAGATCGACCGGAACGATCAGGCCCTTCTGGATCGCCGTGTGGACGTTCAGGTCGTGCGGCGTGACGCCGTCGACCTGGGCGAGCGCGCTGTACTGCTTCCACTGCTGGAGCCTTTCGAAGACCACGTCGAGGCCCAACAGCAGGGACGCGATGCCGAACATGACGGTCGCAACGACGGTCCCGCCGAGCGCGAACCCGATCACCGATGAACCGGGCGCGGCCGCCGCCAAGCCGACGCGGCGCACCACGGTCGACCCCGTGGGCCGGGCCGAGGAGGGCGCGGTCCCCTCCCCATCGGGTTCCCGCTTAGCCATCGCGGTCGCTTCCCGGAGTCGCCAAGCAGGGGGTATCTATGCTCATAGGGCGGCTCTCCTTTCAAGCTCAGAGTCGACATGTGTGTGGCGGCTCCCCGTTGGGGCGGGGGGCCGCCTCCCGTCCTGCGGGAGACAGCCCTACGAACCGTCGATCTCATTAGACAGACGGCCCCCGCTATTGCCGTGACACCGCCCCTAACAACGCGCATGCCGCTCTATAGCGCGGCTCTGGGTGACGACCGTGTCGTGTGACTCCCTACCGTGGCTGGATCCGGCCACCGGGACGACGACGCGGCCACGCCCACCAGGACGAACGCCGGAGCTTCATCGATGCAGGTCCTGCCGGCCAGGCAGCGGCGTCCATCAGCTCCCGGAACTGGCATCTCGTCGGCGGCGAACCGGCAGGTTCTGAACGATCTTTGCGTAGTAGTACTCGTCCGCCTCTGCGCGCTTCTCGCAGGCCCTGCCGGTACGGCCGTGATTTCCGCGATCAACCTGCAGCCGCGCTCCGGCGACGTGGCATGAGAAACGACCATCCACGCGACCCGGGCATCCCGTAGCCTCGGCGCACGCCGCCGGTCAGAGCCGAGTCCTCCATCATTGACAGCTTCGGCGCGTCGTCCTGACCCGTGCGTGTACGACTCTCGGCGCCGAGGTGGTCGCCTGACGCATCGAGTCGGCAATCTCACGCCCCGCAGGCCGGCACCTCAGGGGTGACGAATGAAGGAGTCCGCCCGGCGAAGGTGACCTGCTCATCGATTCTCCGCAGGGCCCGGTGCTGTCGATCACCAGACATGCCTCGGCGGAGGGCCAGCACCCGCGGTCTCCCGACCGGCCATGCGGCTGCGGGCGACGAAGGTGCCGGTCGATGAGCGCGACGAACTCTGAGGCTGAAGCGGCCTCGCGAAGGATGCAGTGGGTGGCCGCTCTCCTCGGCCGACAGCCTGCGGCCCCCGCCCGGTCCCCGCAAGCCGGGGAACCTCACCCGGCCGGCTTGCGTTTGCATGATCGTCTGTGGCGGCCGAGACGGGCTGATCGCCGATTCCCGTTTACGTGGCCCCGAGCGATTCGGCGATGCTGTCGCGTACCGTTTTCTCGGTGGGTGTGTGCTTCCCGTCGGCGGCGGCCATCTCGGCCAGCGAGGTCATCACCTCGTCGGGCAGCCCGCAGGCGGTGAACGTGTCGAATACCGTTAGGTCAGGCGCGATGTTGAGCGCGAATCCGTGGCTGGTCACGCCACGACGGATGCGCATGCCGATTGAGGCCAGTTTCTTGCGGTCGGGTGTCCAGATGCCGACGAGGCTCTGCGCCCCTGGGGGCGTGTCCCGCCGCACGGTCCGGAAACCCAATGAATCCAGCGCCGTGATCAGACCTTCCTCCAGCCAGCGCACGATGTCGCCGGGGCCGCGCTCGCGAAGGTCCATCACGAGATAGCCGACGAGTTGTCCGGGACCGTGGTAGGTCGCCTGCCCGCCTCTGTCGACCTCGACGAGCGGAATCGAGGATCGGATGGGGAGTTCGTGCCGCGGGGTCCGTGAACCGTAGGTGATGACGGGGGGATGGGTGAGGAGGACCAGGCGGTCCCCGATCAGCCCGCTCTGCCGCTGCCGCACCCACTCGCTCATACGCGCCAGAGCGTCGACGTACGGGAGCTCTCCCAGGTCGATCCGCTCCAGCCGGCGTACGACCACCCGCGAAGTATTTGTTTCCGCCATCCGTCCTTCACTCTCCAGGGCCGTCCCGACCGTGTTCAGATCGGCTCAGGCGTAGCGGTAGACCATGGATCCTCGCGCGCGAAGCCGGCGTGTCATGCCGGTGAAGACGTCGATGTCGCACCAGAAGACCCGATCATCGTGTGCTCGGAGCCTCGCACGTGCGACGACGGCGCCGTCGGACGGCTCTCCGGCCAGCTGAGCGTGCAACGCGATCGTCGCACCGCGTGGCGACGGGCGCGAATGAGTCCACGGCACACTGGTACCCGCAAGATCGATCAGGGTCAGCAGGGCGCCCTCATGGATTCGTCCCCGGCCGTCGAGGTTTCGCTCCACCGGTGCCATGGTGATCTCGATGGCGCCGCTCTCGATGCCCTGGACGTGCAGGCCGCGTCGGGTGAGGAACGGGATCGCCTCGGTCTGTTCGGCGAACTCGGCCGGGTCTCCGAGAAGTGGCGGCATGGGTTCGACGACGGATTCTTCGCGTCGCGCGGCAGAAAGCGTGCTGGACGCACCGGCGATCACCGTCCCGGACCCGTCGCGGATCTCGGTCTGATAGAAGCCGAGTTCCCGCGCGCGGCGCAGGGTCGAACTCGACGCCGTGAACACGCTGCCGAGACCGGGGCGTGCGTAAGTGACGTGCAGTGACGTGGTGGCCGGGTCCAGATCCGGGTCGGAGGTGCGCATGGTGGCCTGGGCCGAGGCCATCGCCAGCGCGGCAACCGCCCCACCGTGCAGCGCTCCGGCCGCGGTGTGCGGCTCGGCCACGTTCAGGACGGTTTCCCCCTCAGACCACTGCACGCCCAGATCGCGAAGGAAAGGGCTTTCGGCCAGCCATATATCCCTTTTGCTCATCGGGTGACCACTTCCGATAAGAATACGAGCCGTCAATTCCCAGGAAACCATGACGCATCGGCAATGAGCGCCGGTGTAACGGGACCTGGCCCGGATGTGGCGGCCCGGTGATCATCTGGAGCGGATGAAGAGCCGGTCGAGGTAGTAGGTAAGGATCGCTTGGGCGGCTTGGCTGTCATGTTGGCCGCCCAAAATACCAAGCGCCAAGCCGTTGGTGAGTGCGAGAAGGCCGGCGGCGATGCGTCGTGGATCGTCGTGAGCGGAGATAACGCTGCGCTGCTGAGCCCGGCGGATCTGATCGGCCAGGAACCGCTCCATCGCGTTGGGATGGGTCAAGGCGTGGCGGGTCGCCTCGTTCGGCTGAGTGATCGCCAGAGCGTAGTAAGCGTTGTAGGCGAGCATGATCTGACGGCTCTGCTGGTCTGTGGGGAGCACCGCGCACAGGGTGGTCTCCAGGACCTCACGTGGCTCGACTGTGGTCGTATCCAGCGGATCGAGTCTTCCCCGGACACGGTTCCAAAGCTGCTCACCGAGATAGGGCAGTGCCTGCAGCAGGAGTTCGTCCTTGCTGTTGAAGTAGTACTGCACCAACGGCACCGAGACACCGGCCTCTGCGGCGACATGGCGCATGGTGGCTGCTGCCAGCCCCTGAGTGCCGGCGATGCGCAGCAACGCCTCGGCGATCTGCCGCCGGCGCTCTCCGTGATCTACCTTCCTCGGCACGCGGCTTCCCTCTAGCTGACACTCGTCATACAAAGGTATTAATACAAGCGTACAGCATTCGGCCATGGAGGGCACGATGGCAATGAGCAATCCCGAGAGCCGCATCGGCCGGTTCCGCAACCCGAAAGCCCAGGCCAAGTTCTACGCCGCCTACGACCAGGCATGCGATCGCCTATGGATCGAGCCGCGAGAGACCCTCGACATAACGACTCGATACGGGAGGACCCGTGTGTACCGACATGGCTCCGCCGACATCAGCGCCGCACCGATCGTGCTGCTCCCTGGGGCACTCGGTAACGCACTGATGTGGTACCGGCATGTCCCGCTGCTCGGCGAACGGCACACGGTCTACACGCTGGACACCGTTGGAGAGCCAGGCCGCTCAATCCAACGAGCACCGATCCAGAACGGACGCGACGGCGCGGCATGGCTGCAGGAGACGCTCACCGGTTTGAACGTGCAGCGCGCCCATCTCGTCGGTTGTTCCTACGGCGGCTGGTTGGCCATTCACCACGCGATCAGTGCGCCCACCCGGACCGCTACGCTGTGCCTAATCGATCCCGCCGGACTCGCCCAGCCGAGCGCCAGGTTCTTCGCATGGATGTTCGCCTGCGGCATCGCGGGCCTGACACCCGCTCACATTCGCCGTCACGCCGCTCGAATCCTGGGCAACGGCACCCTGAACGAGACCGAACTCCTGCGCGTGGGCCGATCGGCCGTCGCGTTCGTACGCCGGCTACCACCGGCGCACGTCTTGTCCGATGATCAACTCCGTGCGGTGACCGCTCCAACCCTGCTACTCCTCGGGCAGCACAGCACCCTCCATGACCCGGCCAAAGTGCGCTCCCGAACCCAGGCTTTGATCCCCGACGTCCACTGTGAGATCGTCCCCGGCACCGGGCATGCTCTTCCCATGGAACGCCCCGACCTGACAGCCGCTTGGATCAGCGAGTTCGCCGGGACTGTTTGAAGGTGGGGGAGCCATGATCACCCTTCAGTTCAGAGCGATGTGGTCGCGGCACCGGCGGCTCGGTCGGGGCGGTCTCACCAATGGCACGGGTCCAGCCCAAGTAAGCCCAGAACCCACGTTGGGATGATCTTGAAAGCAGGCCTTTGATGGTGGACCAAGCGGTCCTCGACCAGCCGCGCTGGTACCTTCCCGCCCGGCAGCTTCCGTGAGCGAAAACCCAGCACCTGCGGCAGCGTCTTCATCGCCTCCAGGACCGGCTCGCCTTCGGCGGTGGCGCCGAGGGCGATGACCTCGCACAGCATCGGAACGAACCCGCGCACGGTCGCGATCCGCTTGGTCAGCTCGGCCCGCCATTCCCCGTCGGATCGGCGCCCGGCGGCGGGGTGATGTGGACATGATCCCTCCGAGGAGATCACCCACTTCTCTCGCCGCCGCTGATTCTGACGCGATGCCGAAATGGTGGGTCCGGACGCCATCGAGCACCACGCTCGTCATGAGGGGCCCGTTGTCGGCGCTGTCGCGTGGCGGTTCGTCGGGGAGTGGATAGCCGCCATCCGGCCAGGGGCCAGGGCCGTGAAGTGCATGCAGAGCAAGAGCGTGGGCCAGGAAAGTAGTCCGGTCATCAACGGGACGACAGTCCAGCTCCCACTCGCCGGGCTTCACCGGCTGGGGCGCAGAACGCCCTTTCCGTAAAGAACCATGTCCCGATCAGTGCACCCGCCGAGCAGAACCGCAAAATGACATCGGGCGCGGGCCCTCAGGAGTAGGTGCGATGCATAGTCATACAAGCCCAACGGCCCGGCTTGGGTGCTCCGCGGGTGCTCGTATGTCGCGGTACCACCCGGCAGCACCCGGCACACCGTCGGGCTGATACGCCAAGAAGGGAATGGCTAACGCAGACTGAATGGCACGTAGTGGTACCGTGAGATAGAGCGCGGTAGCGCGTTGAGTAGGGAATTCTCGCAGAGCTGTGGACTTTTAATCCGCAGCTTCGAAGTCGCAGGTCACGGGTCCAGGTCAATCCCGACATATCGAAAGTCGCAGGTCACGGCTGTTGTCGAGGGTGTGAGAGGAGTGCAGTAAGCCGTGATTCCTGGCGGCTGCTCAATCTCGTGGGCTTAGGCAGATCGTAGGCAGTTCATCGGCATCCGGCCGATTGGTGCGTTCGCTAATCTGCCTACCTCGCGCTGAATCTTCGTCACGCCGCCGTAGCGGCGCTACCGGCCCCTCGAGCTGAAGGGGTGCTTACCGAACCCGATGCCGTCAACGGCCGGGGCTCTACTGGCGGTAGACGTTCTCGACCCGTCGATGGTGCGTCTCGCAGAGCGCGAAGGTGCTCTCACTGCCGCCGACCTCCCGTACGCGCGTCGACCACACAGCTGGCGCGTCGCAGAACCATGAGCATCTGCCGGACGCCCCGCGGCCTTTGTGTCCGTGCAGTGCCGGGTCATAGGGGCGCGACCACAACACTGCGCGTTGGTCTGAGCCGGCTCCTGCCAGCCCGTCATAGGAAGGTGGTTCATGGGTCGTCAAGTCGATGCCGTTCGGAGTCCATGTCGCCTGCAGTGGCCATCGGGCACCGGCGGCGACCAGCCATACCGTCACGGGCTCGCTCTCGCATAGACGGCGCAGTGCGAGGTACTTGCGGCCGGCGTTCGTGGCGGGTGCCTGTCCGTTGGCGTCGTTGTACTGCAGCCAGGCCAGGAGCAGCTTTTCCAGACTGTCTTGTCCGGTGACGCGTGCCTTAGCTTCGACGGCCAGCACGACGCGGTCCTGGCGGTCGAAGCCGAGGATGTCGAACTCACCGCGTTCGAAGTCCAGACGATCGGCGGGCCAGCCGTAGGTTGCGGCCAGTTCGCCTGCGGCACCGATCTGGATTAGGTATTCAAGGTTCACGTACGGTCCTGCTTGCCCACGGCTGAGCAGTGCGTAGCGCCCAGGGGGCGTCTTCGGGCGCACGCAGGTGAGCGTGACGAAGCCGGCCTCGTCGACGACCGCGAGCCCTCGGTCGACCGTACGGAGGAACGCCGAGGCCTCATCCGGATGCAGACCGCGGCGTGGTGGCCTTAGCGCAGAGGGGATTCCTCCGGGTGCCAGATGCGCGAAGTGGGCAGCACAGCGTTCGAGCAGCGCGCGAAGCCGGACAATAGACGGGTCCTGCTCCGCCGCTGGCAGCGCGGCAGCCTCGCCGACGCGTGCTGCGACCCACTCCTCATCGACCACCGCCATGTTTACTCCCTACCGTCGGCGTACGGTCACATGATGGGCGACGCCACCGACAGCTGTCAGGGGACCGGGGATGCTTCGCCAATGCGGAGTCGATCCGTCGGAACGCCAGCAATCCACATCGAGCCCGCGTGATCTCAACTGGAGGGAATGGCCGTTCTCGCAAGAGCACCGGTGCACGGGAGGCGGTCACTGACCGCGCCACCTGCGGGGACCCCCATTCCCGCAAGCTCTTCACCAACGCGTCGCGCGTACTTCTCAAGGCTGGGCATCGTCCGTGGCTCATTCTGGCCGTGGTCCGGATGTGGACGTCGGGCTCATATGCCTCCTTCGCTGGACGTGGCGGCTCGTACGGTCGCCCTTATGAGCGATGAGGGGGACGGGAAGCTCGAGTCTCGACGGAGGCATGAGGCGGCAGCGGGTCTGTGGCCGATCGGCCGGGCGTTGACGATCGCCGGCATCGGTGCCGTGGTGGGGCTCGCGGTGGTCACCGTGGTGGCGCTAGCGATGCTGGGATTCCCTCGCCTGGGCGCGCACAGGGCGCTGTCTGTGGGTGACCTGCTAGAGATGCTGAAGCTGGTGCTGGGCACGGTGGCGGGGGTAGGGGCGCTGGTTGCGCTCGTGATGAACTACCGCAAGCAGCGCCTGGCTGAGGTCAGCGAGGTCCGTGAGCAGCAGCGCATGCTGCACGAGCGACAGCGCGCGGACGATGACCGGGTGCGGGTGTTCAACGAGCGGTTTGCCGCTGCGGCTGGGCAACTCGGCCATAGCGAGCCCGAAGTGCGACTGGCCGGGGCTTACGCGATGGCTGGCCTGGCCGACGACTGGGCCGATGGCAGACAGACGTGCATCGACGTGCTGTGTGCCTACGTGCGCATGCCGTACGAGCCCGACCCGAGCCCGGATGCTCCGGCCGCCGAGCGGCTGGTGTTTCGACGCAAGCAAAAGATCCGCCATGCCATCATCGCAATCATCACTGCGCACCTGCGCGTCGACGCCCGCGTCTCCTGGCAAGGGCACGACTTCGACTTCACCGGTGCCCGCTTCGACGGCGGCGACTTCAGCCACGCGCAGTTCACCGGCGGCAAGGTTCTTTTCAGCGAAGCAGAGTTCGTCTACGGTAGCCGGGTCACCTTCTTCGACACGACGTTCGCTGGCGGCAAGGTCTTCTTCGACAGCGCGAGATTCGCCAGCGGCGCCGTGGTCTCCTTCATAGACGCTACGTTCGCCGGCGCCGAGGTCTTCTTCGTCGACGTGTGGTTCGCCCCCGGTGAGGTCTGCTTTACCCGCGCCACGTTCGCGAATGGCATGGTCACCTTCACCGACGCGGCGTTTGCGGATGGCGCGGTCACCTTCGCCGACGCAAGGTTCGTCGGCGGCACGGTGTCCTTCGCCGACGCCAACTTCGGGAACGGCGAGATAGATCTCCGCTATGTTGCGTCGTGGGAGGTGCCGCCCGTATTCCCCCATGTAGAATTGACGGATCCGCCAGCGGGATTGTTGCTGCCACCCGTCGCAACTCCGTCCGCCAAAGAGGCGTAAGAGCCCGCCCCTCGCGCTCGGCGGAACCGGACTCAGGCAGCCGTCGGTAACCACCCCGACGAGTACTGCCATAGACCGCTGTGCTTCAACCATGTTGGCAGACTGAGCGGGCGTCAGGTCGTGGGAGGCCGAGGGTGCCCCATCTTCGACTCGAGAATCGCTGATCCCGCAGGAATAGGCCTCATCGCTACGCCTTTCGGCTGGGGCCTGGCAGGCTCTAAACCGCCAGGCGACCGGAACGGCTAGCGGTGCTGGAGATGGTTAGTCATGAGTGCTCCTGCCGGGCTCGGACAGTCGGTCTTCGTGCTGATAAGCCCTTCGCAAGGAAGGATGGGCCGTAGTCGAAATCCAGGTATCTGCACGACAGTATCCGCTGGTACGTTGAGCGGGTGGTCGAGTCTGGAGCGGCGGATCCGGTCGTGATCGAGCCGATGGTCAACCGGCGTAAGCTCCTTGATTTGCTGGCGCTGGAGGCGGAGTACCCGACGCTGGACTTCAAGGAGTCCTGTGACCTGAGCAAGGGGTGCGCCGACCGGAAACGTAATCAGGTGGAACTGGCCAAGGACGTTGGCGCGATGTCCGCCAGCGGTGGATTCCTCGTGATTGGCGTAGACGAGCACGGTGTTCCCACCGGGGCCCTTACTCCGGCTCAGCTCGAGTGCTTCGACGAGGCGAGGCTGCGACCGATGTTGCTGACCTGGCTGCCTGACACGCTAGAGATCCGGTCACAGGTCCACGAGGTCGACGGCAAGCAGGTCGCCTTGATCTATGTGGCACCTAACCCGGAGGGGATCGCGTTTTTCCGCGCTGACGGTCAGTACCCCCACGGTAAGGACACCAGGACGGTCTTCCGGCAAGGCGAGGCGTTCTACCGCGAGGGTACCCAGAGCCGCCGTATGAGCCAGCGGGGTTTCAAAGAAGTCATCGAGCGCCGCGTTCAGGCTGATCGACAGCGGGCTCGCTCTGTCGTGGCGAATCTTGCCGGGGTCGACGGGCTGACCGTGTCTGCTATGGCGGCGGCCGACCCGTTCGACCTTGGGGTCCACCAGACCGTTCCGGTAGATCTGGGCGGTTCCGATGTCGGCCTGTCGGTGTATCTGCCGCGTCCGCACGATAAGGAGCTCCGCGAGCGCATCAATCTCGTGGCTGACCCACACGGGCGGGGGTCCTCGCTGCTGGTGCTGACCGGTGACTCGAGCGTGGGGAAGACCCGCGCGCTATGGGAGGCGGCCCGCGCTGTGGTGCCCGGCTGGCGGCTGGTCGCCCCATTCGACGCCGCCGAGCTCACCGCGCTTTTGCAGGCCGGTGGTGTTACCTCCGAGACGGTGCTGTGGCTGAATGAAACTCAGCGTCACCTGGCTGGCCCAGATGGCGAACGTGCCGCCCGTCTGCTGCGCCGAGCATTGCGCGAAATCCCCCGCCTGCTCGTGCTCGGCGCTATGTGGTACGACCCGTACTGGGAGCAACTGACCACACCTGGCGGCTTCCCAGACAACCATCCCGCCGCGCGGGATCTACTCACCGGCCCGCGGACCCATCAGATTCCGGTGCCTGACCACTTGGACCCCGACCAACGGAAACAACTCGCTGAACTGGTCCTACGGTCGGGCGCGACCAACGCGGACCGCAGCCTCGCCCAGGCACTGAAAGCCGGCAGTCGCGACGGTCGCGTCATCCAGCACATCTCCGGCGGCCCCGAACTACTGGCCGCCTACCTGCACAGTACTGTCAGTCGTCGAGGAGGCCTGTTCACTCCAGTCGAGCATGCTTTGATCACCGCGGCGCTCGACGCCCGCCTGCTCGGCCATACCCACCCGATCCCCAGAGAGTTGCTGACCGCGGCCGCCGACGGCTACCTCACCCCCTTGACCCGCCCCGACAGCCCTGACAGCTTCACCACCGCGCTCGGTGACCTCGTCCGAGGGTGGCGAGGTGATGGTGAGCGCACCGATATCCGGGCGACCTTGACCGCGCTGACCCCCGTTCGCGCCCGTACCGGAGATCCGCCCGCCTACAACATCGATGACTATCTACTGCAGCACGCCGCACGCCAGCGCGCCGACAAGTTCCCACCTGGAGCATTCTGGTCCGCCGCCGTCCACGCACATCCCGCGGACCAGCCCGCGCTCGCAAACGCCGCGCGGAGCCGTGGGCTCTACCGCACCGCCGCGCGGTTGTACACGAACGCCGCTATCCACGGTGATCCCCGCGCCGCGCATGCACTTGTCGACCACCTGCACGCGATCGACCCAGCCGACCGCCGTCCAGCTGCCTGGGCCGCCGCGCATGTCTCCGTCCATGACCCAGTCGCCGTAGCCGAGTTGCTGGACCTACTACGGCAGATAGGGGATAACGAACAGGTGCATGCGCTCGCTGAGCGGGCCGCCGCCCATGTATCTCTCGAGAATGTGGACGCCATTGGGCTGCTGCTGAAGAAGCTCCACGACATAAGCATTAGTGAACAGGAGCGTCGGCTGGCTGCGCGGGCTGGCGCTCACGCCTCAGTCAATGACGCGCGCGCCACCGGGTGGCTGTTGGAGTGTCTGTGGAGGGCCGGGGCGAACGAGCAGGTAACCATGCTGGCTCAACGGGCCGTGCCGCACGTCCCACTCAACGATCCTTACGACGTCGCCGCGCTGGTCAACGGACTGCATAAGGCTGGGGCCCGTGAGCAGATCACCGCGCTGCTTGGCCGTTACCCCATCGCGCGTGTTCCCCTCGACGACCTCGGCGCCGTAGGGGCGCTGCTGGACTGCTTGCGGCGAGTCGGGGCGGGCGAGTATCTGCGGGCGCTAGCCGAGCAGGCCGTCAAAGACGTGTCCCTCGAACACCCGGTTGCCGTGGCTGAGCTACTAGACAAGCTCCGGGCGGCCGGAGCGGGCCAGCAGGTGGACGCCTTGCTGGCCCGTGACCCGGCCGGACACGCTCCACTCGATGCCCCATACGCCGTGGCGCGGCTACTGCGTAGTCTGCGGCGTGCCGGTGCGGAAGAGCAGATATCCGCCCTACTCGCCCGTGATCCGGTCGCGCATGTCTCCCTCGGCGACCCCCATCACCTGACTGCGCTGTTGAATCGGCTGCTGGAACTCGGGATGGGAGAGCAAACGACGCTACTCGCTGAGCGGGTGGCTGTGCACGCTCCTGTCGAGGATGTCGAAGGCATAGCGGTGCTGCTGAACAGGCTCGGCGAAGTCGGGGCAGAGAAGCAGGCAAGGCAACTTGCTGAGCGGGTGGCTGAATACGCTCCTGTCGATGATGTCGAGGCCGCAGCGGTGCTGCTGAACAGGTTCGACGAAGTCGGAGCGAGGGCGCAGGTGACCAAACTGGCTGAGCGGATCGTCATGCAAACACCACTCGACGATCCGGACGCCGTAGCCGCGCTACTGCACAGCCTCCTTGGAAGCGGGGCCGACGAACAGCTCACTGAGCTGCTGAACCGTAACCCCGCTGCTCATGCCAACCTCGAAAAAACATACGGCGTAGGGTCGCTACTGGAGGCTCTGGAGAAGGCAGGGGCGACTGAGCAAGTCGCGGTGCTGGCCGGGCGTGCCACCGCTCGAATCAGGCTGGATGACCCGTTTAGCGTGAGCAGACTCTTGCATAGCCTGAACAGGATTGGGCTCACCAGGCAAGCTACCGTGTTGGCTGAACGTGCCGGCACCGAAGATTTTCACATCAGCGAGCTAACTTCGCGCGCCCTGCTGAGGCAGATGCGAGTAATCGGCGCAAAAGAACAAGTCGACATGCTCCTTCAGCGACTGCCCGCAGCAGGCCAATTCGATCTCTTCCTTGAAGAATGCGATCAAGTCGGGCGATTTCGATTCGGGAGAGAACCGGGTGGATCTCCGGCGGCACCGTGGGGCTGGGATGACCTCGACACCAGGTTGATGTAGAAGCCGCATGCTCGGCGGCTCATACTCCGCGTTTGCGTCTGGTCATCGGACGGTCTAGCGCCGCTCCCGGCACATGGATCGTTTGATCTACCCCAAGCCGGAATGAGTCGGCCATAGGTATCTTGGCCGATGGCGTCGTACGGTCGCTTCGCCTAACTGTGCGATTCATCCCCCACGCCGACTGCGTAAACGTGCAGCGCCTATTCGGTTGTCGGCTTAGCCGTGTGCGTGCGCCCACAGCAGCGCGGTCACCACCATGACTCCCACATCGAGGTCACCCCACGCCCGAGGCGTGACTCAGGTGCCGAGTCGCCGCCGGACCGGGCTTGTAGTGCACGTGAGACGGCACGGCCCGGTGGCGCCGAGCCTCCGGACAGAGTTTGTCTCAGATCCCCGACGTCGGCGCCATAGGGTTTAGTGCTGCCTTCGCCGTTGGCCGGGCCGGGATCTGGCTGTTAATCCAAGTCGTCCCACGCCCAGGGTGCTGCGGGGCTCCCGTCGGGTTCCCGCCCAAACCGGAACCGTTCCGGGTGATCAACGAGTTCGCAGAACTCGTCAAAGCTGCCGGCGGCAGGAAGGCGTTCGATGACTACATCGCTCTGAGCTTGGTCTAGAGCTTCCAGGAATAGGGCGATCCAAATGTTGTCTAGCGGTGTGCATGCTGCAGCCCGCTCGCCGAACACCGCGGCTTGCTTATCCTGCCCGACCTCCCGCAGGGCGTGCAGCACGTGGTCCGCGGATCCGTCGCAGGGGGCGTTGGAGGCGATGTATGCGGCCAGAGGAGCGACCTGATCCTCCGCTCCGACCTTCCACAGCGCTTTCAGCAGTTCGGCGACGGAGTATGGGTAGTTGAGGGGAGTGTGGGCGGCGGGGTTACGGGCCAGCAGCACGGCGAGCTGATCATCCGTGCCGATCTCCTGGAACCTGCGCAGGAGATCCGCGACATCGTGTGTGTTTTCAAGGAGTACATGGGCGGCGGGATTACGTGCCAGCAGCACGGCGAGTTGATCCTGCGCGCTGATGATCGACAGCACCCATACAAATTCCGCCACAACCCATGTGCACTCAAGCGGGATTTCTGTCGCCGCGCGTCCGGCGAGCAGAGCAACCTCATCCTTCGCGCCGAGTTCGTGCAATTCGGTCAGCAGTTCGCCCACCGTCTCGATTGGGTCGTCGACGACCATACCGGCGGCGGCACGCTTGGCCAGTATGAACGCCGCATCCTCTGCTCCCACCTCCCGTAGCGCGCGTAGCAGCGAAGCCACCGCGGACGGGTAGTCGAGGGCAGCGTGGGTGGCGGGGTTACGTGCCAGCAGCACGGCGAGTTGATCTTCCGCGCCGATCTCCCGCAGCGCTTCCAGCACTTCGGTCACGGCGCCAGGATCCTCGAGAGGGAGGTGGGAGATGACGCGAGCGGCCAGCATGAATGCCTCGTCTTCCGCCCCCTCCTCCCAGAGCGCGCGGAGCAGAGAGACCACGGCGCGCTGATCATCAACCGGTGCAAAGGCGGCGCTTCGCTTGGCAAGCGTGGTCGCCTGCTCTTTGGCCCCAACCGACCAGAGGCTAGGCAGCAGTTCCGCCAAGGCGTACGGGCGGTCCAGCGGGGCGTAGGTGGCGGGGGCACGTGCCAGCAGCACGGCGATCTGCTTCTGGGCCGAAGCCAACCGCAACTCGGCCAACAGTTTGGCTACCCCATATGGGTTGTCGAGAGGGGCGTGGGCGGCGGGATCACGGGCCAACAGCTTGGCAACCTGGTCGTAGGCCCATCTCTTTTGTAGCTCGCCGAGCAGCAGGGCGACGGTAGCCGACTTGTCGATAGGCACATGGGCGACGGCCCAATCGGCTGGGCCGCGATCAAAGCGGTCCCGGGTAGACACGTGCTGGACCAAGAGGAGAGCGGCCTTGGCGTCGCCGTAGGCGGCGGCGTCTTTGTACAGTTGGGCGGCGTCGCGGTATAGACCCCGCTTCCAGGCTGCCTCACCCAGGGCTGTCAGGTCTTCGGGGGCAAAGTGGGTGACGTTCCGCGCGGCCGTGGTCCAAAAGTCGACTGGGGGGATCTCATCGCCGCGATGGCGGCGGCCATGCTGGTCGAGGTAGTCGGCCAACCGGTACACCGGTTCGACCCCTATACCTGTCGTGGGGCGGTTGGCGACCGTCCGGCTGGGGCGCTGGTTACGGGGAGTTCCAGTCTTGGCCGCAGTCATGATCCCGGAGATGCCGTTGCACGGTGTGGTCACGTAGTCCAGCGCGAGCCCCAGCCAGTCGCCGGGAGTTTGATCCCAGTGATCTTCAGTGAGATAGCCAGGCGCGGCGCCCGCCAGCAGCGCCAAGGGAATGCGCGGTCCGCAGCCGAGGCGGCGGGCGTCCATCGCGGCGTGGATCAATGCTTTGGTTGCCGAAGGTGCGGTCTCATATCGGTCGAGTAGGACCGGTACTCCGGCCAGGTATTGGGCGACCTGGCCGGCGGAGGCCCGGTCGGCTGCTTCGTCCAGCCGCGGATCCTTCAAGGACTGGATCCTTAGCGCGTCCAGGTCGGGCCCGGTGAACACGTCCGGGACGGTGATGCGCCGGGCGGTAAGCAGTTCCCGAGCGTGGGGGTGCAGGTCCGGTTTGATGGGGGCGGTGAGAGCGTTCCAGTGCTGCGGCCACAGCGTAGCCAGGACCAGCACCGGGCCGAGGTCACGGCGGCGGAGCAGTTCCCGCAGCCCTGCGGCCACACGCTCACCCAGAACCGGGTCCGCCAGATAAAACTGGGCCTCATTCAGCCACACCACCGTGCGCGGCCCGATCTGCGGCAGGCCGGCGAGTGCGGCCTCGGCCCGGGTCGGGTCGATCGGATGCCATACCCGCCATCCACCCGCCTTCCGCAAGGGAACCAATGCCTCCCAGCAGGCACGGGTCTTACCGGTCGAAGACCCACCCACCAAGACAGCGAGGCTGCTCGTTCCGGCGGCGGCCTGCGCCACCACCTCACCCAGCTCACGATCGTGCTCACGCCACACGTACGGAGGCAGCTGTGGCAGACCCGCCACCGGCGCGGCGATGGCATGATGCACCTCCAGGTAGAACGGGTCGGTCACCTCGTTCAGGGGCTGGCCCGGTTGAATCCGCTCCAGCACCGCT
Source organism: Actinoallomurus rhizosphaericola (assembly GCF_024055675.1). Taxonomy (NCBI): domain Bacteria; kingdom Bacillati; phylum Actinomycetota; class Actinomycetes; order Streptosporangiales; family Thermomonosporaceae; genus Actinoallomurus; species Actinoallomurus rhizosphaericola. The sequence goes on from NZ_JAMXMW010000030.1 coordinate 73,605, forward strand.
CGGCTCTGCTCGGCCTGCACCCCAGCGCTGGTGGTGTCCGCCCGGCGGTGAGCCTCGGCCAGGTAGGCGCGGCGCCAAACTTCCTCATCCCACAGCCCGGCTGCTACGCCGACGCGCACCGTCCCGGCCCGCTCAGCCTCGGCCCGCACGGCCCGCACAATGCGCAACACCCCATCGGGCTGCTGAGGGAAAGTGCGCCCGGAAAGCCAAGCGCCGACAGTGGTCGGGCTGACCGTCGCCCTGGACGCTAACGCCCGATTCGATGGCATCCCTCGCAGCTGAATGTCACGGAACGCGGCCAGGCCGCGCAACAGCGCGCCGAAGTCCGTCCCCGCCCCAACCTTACGATCTTGTATCACGCACTCTCCCGACCGTTCCGCCTGATCCCGGAAACGGTTCATGATCACCTGACCTGCCTTATGGTCATCCGGACCATCCGTCCGGAACCCTACGCCGAAGCCCAGCCCATCATCGATGATGCGCGGGCAAGCTTCCGCCACCTTGAGTCTGTGGCCATCCAGTAGTTCGCGGGCGTGGGCGCGCGGGCCCGGGTCGGTTCGAGTCCCCAGAGCGCTCCAGCGGACCGGCCGTAAGGTGGCCAACACCAGCACTAAGGCTTGGCCCGGGACACGCAGAAGCTCCCCTGGCCCGCGGCGACGCATTCCCCGCGCGCCGGATCGGCGAGGCAGATTAGGGCCTCGTTCAGCCACACTCCGTGTACGAGCCGATTCGCTCCCAGGTCGGTCAACCCGGCATCCGATCAAGGTAGGGCGATCGGGTATCACAGGGCCATTCCGCGCCCAGCGCTCCGCGCGATCAGTCCCGACCGGCGGCGAGCTCACCTCAGCAGTACTGGCCAGCGCCCGGGCCGAAGACTGTCTCCCCAGCCGATCACAGCGGACGCCGCCAGCTGGATGATCAGGTCCGCGAAGTCCTGCCCTTCCGGAGAGTTCTATTGCGGTATCCACCACTCGCTAGCGCCGGGCGTCCAGTCCGCCACTAGACACCCTTGCCTCCGCCGACTGGTATGCCTCGGACCTTAGGCCGGCCATCAGCCGGTCCGCATCGGATGTGTCCAATCTGCGACGCGACTCCTGCTGGACGGTCAGGTGGACGGAGATCGTCGACTCGTCCACGGCCCTGAGGAGGGTCTTAACCCCTCTGCGTAGCTGGGAGGTTCCATGAGTTTGGCCGAAATCTTGTCCTTGATGCTCGCCGTGTCTAGCGCCCTCAACATCGGTATCAGCGCGGGGCTGGTCGCCCGCGCTACCCGCGTCGGTACCGCGAGCGCGGTCCTGACCGGCGCGGGGGCTGCAGCGACAGCCCTCGGCCTCTACTTCGGCGCCGTCGCCGCCTATCACTGACGATCTGCGGGCAGAAGGGCTGTATAGGTTCGGCGGACCGCATGCGGCCTGGTCGCCTACGCGTAAGCAACCAGGCCGCCTGCGGTCGGTGCTGCCCTGCTAGTTGCCGCAGTGGTGGTTTCATTCTGGCCAACCGCGGCGCCGTCATCGGAGCGGCCAAGGTGTGGAGGTGAACCAGACCAGCGGAGAGGTCGCCGAGATCGTTACCGACGACGAAGGAGGTGTCCACTATGGGCCCACCCGCTGATGATGGCGCTGGTATGGGTGCCGTCGGGACCTCCGGTCGACGGAGAGCCCCGGTCGCCCAGTCGTTCCGGGACCGCGCTCCGTTCCCTAACGCGCGTTGGTTCCGATGTATCTCTCGGCGCCGCTACTGAGTAATCGGATCGGCGGTTCTGGCGTTCCATCACGCTGATTCGATGTGGTGACGCGGACACCTCAATCAGGCCGCAACTAACTCGCTGTCGGGTCGAGACGGCACGTTGCCGAAGAATCCCTTAACTTTGACAAAGTTCCGCACGCGGAGGTGGAACGCTCCGAGTTGACCAGTAGATGTTTTAGTTGACAGATCGCCCGTATCCCCTCATCTTGATTGGGCTGTATGCCTGCGACGTTTCCCCCCGCGCCGTTGTTGTCCCTGGTCGAGCAGGCCGTCTCCCGTTTCGGCGCGGCCGCAGCCGCGAAACTGCGAGGTGGCGGCAGCCCGGAGGATCAGCTGCGCGCCCCCTTGGAACGATTGTTCGAGGAGGTCGCCGGGGCACTCGGGGTGTCGGTCACGATGGTCGGGGAGATGTCGCTGGCCACGCTGGGAGTGCGTCCGGACTACGCGGTGGATGTGGCCGGCGCGCGGGTGGGCTACATCGAGCTGAAGGCGCCCGGCCGGGGGGTGCCGAGTACCTGGACGCCGAGCCGGCACGACAAGGCCCAGTGGGAGAAGCTGCGGCTGCTGCCGAACGTGCTCTACAGCGACGGCGTGCAGTGGGCGCTGTACCGCGACGGTGAGCTGTTCGGTCAGGTCGCCCGGCTGGAGGGCGACATCCGCAAGGCCGGGGCCAAGCTCAAGCCCGCCGGCGGGGAGTTCGCCCGGGTACTGGCCGACTTCTTGTTGTGGAATCCCGAGCCGCCGCGGAGCGTCCGGCAGCTGGTGCGGGCGGTCGCCGGGCTGTGTAAGCTGCTGCGCACCGAGGTGGCCGAGACCATCGCCCGCGAACAGCGCGGCGAGGAGGCCACGAAGGTCTTCACCGAGTTGACCATCGACTGGCGGCGGCTGCTGTTCCCTGGCCTGACGCACGAAGAGTTTGCCGACGCCTACGCCCAGACCGTCACCTTCGGCCTGCTGCTGGCCCGCGTGGACGGAATCGCGTTCGAAGGCCGTAGCCTCGGGCAGATCGCCGCCCAGCTTGGCAAGTCCCACTCGCTCATGGGCAAGGCGTTGGACGTCCTCACCCACGAGACCGTCGAGGGCCGCAGTATCGTCGTCGAGACCCTCAAACGCATCATCGGCGTCGTCGACTGGAACGAGATCAGCGACGGATCCGCCGACTCCTACCTGCACCTGTACGAGCAGTTCCTCGAGGTCTACGACGCCGACCTACGCCGCCAAAGCGGCTCGTACTACACCCCGAACGAGGTCGTGTCGTTCATGGTGCGCTTCACCGAGGACATCCTGCGGTCCCGGTTCGGCCGCGCCGGTGGATACTCCGCCGACGACGTCGTGGTGGTCGACCCGGCGATGGGCACCGGCACCTACCTGCTCAACATCATCGACCGCGTCGCCCACACCGTCGAAGACGAGGAAGGCCCCGGTGCCGTCCCCGGGCAGCTGAAGAAGCTGTTCGGCCGGCTGATCGGGCTGGAGCGGCAGACCGGACCGTTCGCCGTCGCCGAGCTACGCCTGAACCAGGCGCTGAAGACCGAGCACAAGGCCGAGATCGCCGACCAGGACCAGAAGCTCTTCGTCACCGACACCCTGGATAGTCCGTTCGAGGACACCCATCTTGACCTGGGGTCGATGTACGAGCCGATCGTGCGCGCCCGCCGGGAGGCCAACCGCGTCAAGCGCGAGACCCGCGTCCAGGTCGTCATCGGCAACCCGCCCTACCGCGAACGCGCCAAGGGGCTCGGCGGCTGGATCGAAAACGGCGCACAGAACTCCGGGCACGGCATCCCCCTACGCGACTTCAAGGCCCTGGGGAGGGGCAGGTACGAGTTCAACCTCGCCAATCTGTACGTCTACTTCTGGCGGTGGGCGACCTGGAAAGTCTTCGACGCCCACCCAGATCAGCCCAGCGGCATCGTCGCATTCATCACCACCTCCGGCTACACCACCGGCCCCGGCTTCGCCGGCATGCGCGAATACCTGCGCCGCACCGCCGACGAAGGCTGGATCATCGACCTGTCACCCGAAGGCCACCAGCCCGAGGTCAACACCCGCGTCTTCCCCGGCGTGCAACACCCTTTGTGTATCGGTATCTTCGCTCGCTACGGCGACGGCAGCCCTGACACCCCAGCCCGGATCCACCATCTGAGCATCGCTGGCCATCGCACCGCCAAGTTCGCCCGGCTCGGCGCGCTCGCCCTCGAGGACCCGACAGCGTGGACCGACTGCGCAACCGGCTGGCAAGACCGCCTCCAACCGGCGGGCGACGCCGAGTGGCTCAGCTATCCGCTGCTCGGCGACCTGATGCCCTGGGCGGTTACCGGCGTGAACCCTAACCGGACGTGGGTATATGCACCTCACACCGATGTGCTGAAACGGCGCTGGGCCCGGCTCATCGATGCCCCGGCCGATGCCAGGTCGGCGCTATTGAAAGAAACCCGTGACCGTACCATCAGTTCCAACCCTCGCGCCCTCCCAGAGGAGTCTCGGCCCTCCCGATCGCTGAACGAGGAGACTGCGCGTACACCGAACTTGGTTCGGACCGCCTACCGCAGCTTTGACCGCCAGCCCTTGATCTACGACTCCCGTGTCCTCGACTATGCCCGCCCGGTGCTCTGGCAGGTATCTGGAGGCTCGCAGGTCTATGTCAATGAACAGCACGCCCATCCCATAACACGCGGTCCCGGCCTGGTCTTCACCGCGCTCGTACCTAACGTTGACCACTTCAAGGGAAGCGCAGGCGGGCGGGTGCTGCCCCTGTACCGGGACCGGGTAGGGCTGGCCGCGAACCTCGCCCCTCGGCTGACCCGTCTACTGGCCGAGCGGCTCGACCGTACGGTCACCGCTGCTGACCTGCTCGCCTACATTGCCGCAGTGACCGCCCACTCCGACTACACCGCGGCCTTCCGCGAGGAGTTGCGCACGCCTGGCGTACGCGTACCATTGACCGCCGACGCCGAGCTGTGGGAGGAGTCGGTGCGGCTCGGCCGACGGGTGCTGTGGCTGCACACCTACGGCGAACGCTTCACCGACCCCGCCGACGGCCGCCCACCGGGCCCGCCCCGCGCTGCTTCCGCCGACCGGCCCAAGGTGCAGGTTGCGATCCCCGGCACCGCCGAGGACATGCCGGACGACATCTCCTACGACCCCGACACCGCCACCTTGCACGTCGGTGCCGGGCAGATCGCCCCCGTACGCCCGGAGGTCTGGGACTACGAGGTGTCCGGGATGCGGGTCATCAAGAAGTGGTTCGGCTACCGCAAGAAGAACCCGGCTGGCCGCCGCTCCTCCCCGCTCGACGACATTCATCTCGACACCTGGCCAGCCGACTACACCACCGACCTGCTGCAGCTGCTGAACGTGCTCACCCTCTGCGTCGAACTCGAGCCTGACCAAGGGCAGCTCCTCGCGCGGGTGACCGCAGGACCGCTCGTCACGGTCGCCGACCTTGAAGCCGCCCGAGTGTTGCCTGTATCGGCCGCGGTCCGGAAACCACCGGCACCCGAGGAGCCCGACCAGCCCGGCCTGCTGTAACGCTTCCATGCCGGTCAGGTCGAGCGCAGCCGACCGATAAAAGAGACGCTGCCGTACCACCGGTTCGGCCACTGAGGTGTGGGCGTTTGATCCTTCAGTCGGTCGAACGCAAGCGTCATTCAGAGGCTCTGCCCAGGCCGCTAGATGTCAGGGCGGTGAGTTTGCCGCCGAGGCCTCAGGATGGCGAAGGCAAATCGAATGTGAGGTCCATTCCGCGCGGCAGGGTCTTGCCGGCAGAGTCGACTGTGACGCCGAGTGTGGACCCATCGGGAGTCATGTGGAACCCGACCGTAACCCGGCATTCATTCGACGTAATCGTGGCCTCTGCATTCTCCATCATCGTGCCTGAGTCGGCCTGGTATAGGTAACGGCGGATCGGGACTTGGTTCTCATCGTAAGAAAAAAGAGCGTCGAGTTGTATCGAATCTACATCGACCAAGCCGGTGTCGACCGGGAGTGCGAACCTGGCGTCACCCTCAAAGTCGATGGTCAAAAGGATGCGCTTCTCTTCGCCAGGGGGTACGTCGGAGAGCATGGTGTCGAACCGGGCGCCGAAGTGCGGCATCAGGTCCAAGATATCGTCTACCGATACCAGCGTGAAGCTCGTCTTATGCGCGAATATCTTACTGTCTTGATTAATGCCTTCGTCGGATATTCGCAGTGCACTGATTTTCTCCAGGATTGAAGTGAGGGTCGTCGGGTCGATCTTTGTCGTTGGCTCGCCTAGGTGAACGGATATTCTAACGGCGTTGATATAACGCGTCCTGTGGTCGATGGTCTGGTCGGTAAGCCAGTCGAAGACGACGTGCGGCTCAAGCTCTTCGAGCGACCGGAGGTCGATTTGCTTCGACTTGGCGAGGTTCCGCGCACTAGCTGAAAAGCCGCTGGCTGACACCGCTACGGCCTTGTCTGCGCCCACGTCTTCCCGCTTGGAAGCGAGTTGTTCGATCCAAGTGACGTCCTGGGGTTTCGTACGGTCCCGGCATTCAATGATGACAAGGACACTGATCGAGCCGACTCGGGATCGCAAGGATACGTCGACTTCACGCGCAGTTCCTGAATGTCGGCCCTTAATATAGTCGGGTGACCGAATCTCGACCGGCGCACCTGCTAGCAACTGCTCAAGCGCCTTCACGAGTAGCTCTAGCGAACGGCCTGCTCTTGGCACGAACTCTCCTTATCGGTCAGCGTCTAGTCATAAGCCGATGTTATCGGGTCTGTCCACGTGTCTTACATCCCCGGCCTACCGAGAAGTCATATAAAAGTGGCGTCTGTGCATGGTGGTGGACGGCGAATGGGAGGCAAGCCTAGAGGGCGAAAGGGCGGAGTTCGGCATACCCCAGGACGATCAACGATAGCCCGTTGGAATCACAGCGGCTCTGGGCGTACGCCTTGGTCTCTTCGGGAACCTCGTCGACCGCTGCCAGCAGGTGGACATCAGCGCCCAGGCGTTTGCTCAGTTCGACGTCACGGTCGATCTGGTCGTGGTTGAACTCGGCGGCTTGTGCCTTGACTTCGCCGGAGATTATCCGTCGCTGGTGGATCCCGAAGATATCGACCTCGGCTGGCCGGTCGGCGTCGCTGAGGTCGACGTTGATGCCGGGGAGAAACCAGGAGTGCTCGTGCTGGCGCTTGAGGTGGGCTATGGCCAGCAGGTGGGGCAACACGCCCTGGTCGGCCGCTCGGTCGATGATGCTGTTCAGCCGGTAGTACACCGTTAGCGTGGCGCCGGTGCTGTACGGAGCCGACGTTCCGCATCCGCTGCACCGGCCCTGTCCGGCTGTGGCGGTGAACGGTACGAAGCTGCGGATGCCGCAGGCGGGGCAATACAGCTCCAAGCCGCGCTCGGCCCAACCGAGTTCGCACAGGCGCTCTAGGACCTGAGGCGCGTTCGCCTGGCCCGTCCAGTTGAGCTTGTCGGCGCTGAGGTATCGGCGTTCCCGGCGGCCGCCCCACTGCTCGGCCAGGTCGACGAGGTCCTCGTGCACCGCGCCGGCGGCTCGAAGTCGCTCCAATTCGCGGTGCAGTTCCTTGGTTCGAGGCGTCCTGAGTTTGGCGATGGCCTCGTATATCCCTCGTCCGAGCAGTGCCGCAGTGTCACTGCTGCTCTGAAGCGCCGCGCCGAGCTGTCCCTTGTCGGACAGGACATGCCCGCTGCTCACCTCGGCCAGGACGCTGTTAACCGCTTCGGGTAGACCCGGTAGGTGAAGCTCGAAGCGGTATTCATGTTGCGCCATGGTGTGCAGCTGGATGCTGCCGCGGTGCCAGACAGCACCGGTCGTAACCAGGCTCGCGACCGACGTTCGTTCGGGCAGCGCATCGAAGGGCGCACCGGACAGCCGTACGAGGACCCGACCCGGCCCGCGAAACGGCACCGGTGAAGCGAAACGCACGGTCGTGGTGTCCTCGAACAGATGGACGTCGAGATCGGTGGCCTGGCCGTATGAGCGTTCGAAGACCATCAAGCGCCGGACATCGAGGCCCGTGCGGTAGGTGAATGGAGGCTGCCGTAGCGGAGGCGGAGGAGACTGGTTGGCTGACCGCGGCTCCTCCTCGCTGAGGCGCAGACCAAGCAGGTCGGCCGTGTCACGGAGAACCGACTCGTCCACATGCAGGCTGCACACCGTGACGTCGGGCGCGAATTCGTCCGGTCGCCGGAGTACGTGTGCGAGTTGGTCGGGGAAGTTCAGCCAGTGCTGCACCTGTCTGGCTGGCAGCAACACCATAGGAACCGGGTTGAAACGCAGTGACCGCAGTGCCCGGAGATTCCAAAAGAACAAGCAGTCCTCGAGATCGTCGGGCTCGGTGACCCACACGATTGCGGGGCAGGGCCACGGCCCTCCACGAGCAGTGTCCTCTGCGAACTCCACGACCGTGCGGTCCAGCAAAGTGTCCCCGCGTAGCTGGGCGCGTGCGACCTGGTCGTCAGTTCGCGGCCTGATCGGCTGCGTGAGTTCGGGAACCGACCTCAGGTCGGAGAGGTGTTCGTCGGTAAGGTCACCTGCCGCGACCGCCTCCCAAAGGGAACCGTTATCGCACGCCATCCAGTCGGTCCGTGTGTCCGGTGCCGGTATTCCGACGTGGCCTGGGTGGGTGGAGAAACTTGCGGTTCCCATCGCATCGATCTGTGCCAAGGGGACGACATCAAGATCCAATTGAGAAGCTGCAGTGGCAGCGTCCTCATCGACCACATCCACGTTAACAGCGCCATCCGCACCCGTCAGCGCCGCTACCTCCAGCCACCAGTCAGCGACCTTCCCTCCAGCTGGTACCGGCACGATCGGTTCGGTCATCCCGCCCCACCGGGTGCAGGCTTCCTGGATCGCGCGTCGAAACCCGGCAGCGCTGCCCTCGCTGATCAAATAGACAGCGCGTGCCGGGAGCACGGCGGCGCGTACGGTTTCCTGGCCTAGATAATCCACAGCGACCACCCGGCCAGCATGACAGCCCCCACTGACACCACAGAGCACGTTTCGTGCTTGATACTCCAGCCGCACTTGGGGATCTTGGCTCGGTGAGCGGTGCTGAAGCTCTGTCAGATGGTGGTGGCGGCGGTCGGGCTGATGCTGTGGCCATCGAAGTCTTCGGTTGCCGTTGGAGCGACTGTCTGTCCCGGCTGGAGAGCCTTCCAGGCGTGCGCTGCGGGGAGCGGCTTGGCAGGGGGATGTCCGGCCACGCCCCGGGGCGATGACACGCCAGTTGATCGCTTGCCGCCACAGACGGCGTACCGGTATCCGCTGCCGGACCGCCGAGTGGGGCCGCCGGCCGTGGTGGCGTGCATCGTCCAGGCGGTGCGCGGGGGCGGATGTGTCATGATCCGGCATGCGAGCAACCATGGAGCAACCATGGTCGCTAAACCAGGCAAAACGGACGCTGGGCGCTCTCGGTCGGAACCGAGAACGCCCAGGTCAGGACGGGTGCGCCGCCAGGGACTTGAACCCCGAACCCGCGGATTAAGAGTCCGCTGGCCCGGCGTGACTGCTTGAGGCGCGAGTGTGCCTGCCTACCCGTTGTTACCTCGCCGAAGGGCGTGCCGACGTGCGAGGTGACGTGCCTAAGAGCGTGCCTAGATGCCGGGCCGCGTGCCTACGGTGTGCCCAGGTTGGCCGTGGACGTGCGTGGGACCTGCCGTCACGTGTCGACGGGCGTGTCTAAGGCCGTGCCGACGGCCGGCTGATGGTGTGCCTATGAGCGCGCCTAAGAAATGCCCACGCCATCGGGTTCTCTCGTGGCGTGCCGTTCGAGACGTGGACGTGCAGAAGCACCCGCCATGTCATTCACTCTCGCTCTCACAAGGCGATCGGATGAGAAGAGCCAGGCCGAGCGCTCCCAAAATCGTGCGTTGAACGTTGCCTTCTACAGGCCAGCGCTACCAGAGGCGGCCTGCGCACGGCTGCCCCAGGAGGCGGTCGTATGAGCAAGGGCGATGCCCGATTCCACGAACTTGACGACAGCGGCCAAGTGGAGCGTCGATCGGCTAGGCCCAACGGCCGCACGCCGGAACGCGATTCTTCGTGCCGAACGAGCGGTGCTCGACGCGGAGCGCTTGGAGGGTCTAACCGGCTCCTCACGGTGGCCCAGGTCGCTGAGTACCTCGGGATACCTGAAAAGACCGTCTATCAACGCTGGCGCCCATGGGGGCTCACCGCCTACAAGGTGGGACGCCATCTGAGGTTCCGCGAACGGGATATCGAAGCGTGGCTTGAACGGCAGGAGGTGCCTGGAACATGACCGCAACCCCAAGCACTCCGCACCCTAGTCGGTCCGGGAGCACAGCGTGGCCGCGGTCCTGAAACGGTGCTCCTGCCCACCGACACGATGGCGGTCCTGCAAACACCCATGGATAGTTCGATACAGAACTCCCGGAGGACGGTCAGGGCGACAGCGCCAACGATCGTTCGGGCAGGACAAACGCGAAGCCGAGGACTTTGCGCTCAAGGTCGAGCACGACAAGCGCGCACGCGTGTTCGTCGACCCAAAAGAAGGCGAAATCCTCTTCAAGACCTATGCCCAGGAGTGGCTCAGGCATCGAATCATCGCCGACAGCAGCAGCGACACCTACGCTTCGGTGCTTCGGACTCACATCTATCCCGCCCTCGGCGGCAAGAAGCTCAACACGGTGCGGCGGCAGGACATCAAGAACCTCGTCACCGCCATGCGTTCAGACGGGATCGGTGCAAGCCGAGTCCATACCGCTCACCTTGTCATCAACGCGATCTTCAACGAAGCGGTCCGTGACAAGAAACTCGCCGAGTCACCTTGCAGCGACATCGAACTGCCGGACGTCACCACGGCGAAGGACTTCATAGCACCGACACATGCCCAACTCGAGGCACTGGCCGCCGGCCTTCCCGGCGACTGGGAAGCCACGGTATGGATTATGCAGGGATGCGGCCTGCGCATTGGTGAAGTACTCGCCCTCAACATCCGGTGCCGTGTGGGGGAGGGTCAGACCCTGCGAATCACTGAGCAGGTCAATCCCACCGCCCAGCTACGACCGTTGAAGTTCCGCAAGGCGGGGGAGTACCGCGACATCCCGCTCCCTCGCTATGTCTCCGACGCGATCGACAAGCACCTGGCCGACCACGGCACCAGCCGGAACGGCTACCTCTTCCGCGGCCGCAAGAAGGAACTGGTGACACGCAACACCTATCGCGAGCACTTCACGGCCGCAGTGAAGCACGCAGGTCTTCCGGACGGGTTCGTGCCGCACTCGCTGCGTCATTACTACGCCTCGCTCGCCCTGTCCCGAGGAATCCCCATCACCGATGTCTCCCGCTGGCTGGGGCACAAGAGCATCGAGGTGACCTACCGGATCTACGGTCACCTGGTGCCTGGATCATGGGAACGCGCACGAGAAGTCCTCGACGCCGCCTACCGTGATGGCCAAACGGGCCGATGACCGGCCCGTGCTGACCCCGTGCTGACCCAGCCCACCCACACACAGCCCCTACCTGCGAAAACTGCCGTGCACAGCAGGATCTTCACGATCTTCGAGGGAACGTCGGAGATCCAGCGCCTCGTCATCGGCCGCACGATTACAGGACTGCCGGTCAGATAGCGTTGCTGCGTGGTGACCGCCGGGGGTCGGTGACCTCTACCGTGTCAATGTCGTCCCGATCAATCGCTGACCTGTGACTTCTTGAGAAACGCCAGGTCAGTGGGTGCCGATGAGATTCTTTGGCGTGGTTCAGCAACCATGAGTGCTCCCGGTGCTCCCCGCTCCCGGAGGGAGCATGGGAGCACGGATGGGGAGCATTGCGGGAGCACTGCCAGGTCACGCATGCCCGGGCTTGTCGATGATTCGGGGAAGCCGGCGGTTTTCGAGAGGATGTGGGCATGCGATCGGCATTGGGTGCCGATCGCATGCCTACGAAGTGCCTAAGCATGGTGCGTGACGCCGTGGTCGGCGGTCGAAAGACAGAAAGAAACCGGTATTCCGGATTCCTGTCAGCCATGCCTGGTCGGCTGTGGCTCCGCTACCAAGAGCGGCTCGGCAGCGGATTGGTCCGTCCGCGGCGGCACGGACCAGTTGGTGATCGACCGCGCCACTGCCGAGAGTGCACTGCCCACGGCCGCAGATCTCGGTGCCGGCTGGGGCGGTATTCCCGCAGGCCGGCCCGCGATTCCGCTGTGTATGCATGACGTGGATGACAAGGCCGTCTTCGCGCCCGATGGCGAAGGCCGGGAGTTCACGGAAACGGCCCTGGAAGGGCCTTGATCATTCGTGTGCGGAACGCCGGTGCCGTGCACCATCATGGTTAAGCATGCGGGACGAACCGGACAATATGCGGTCGCTCGGAGCCGGATTGGTCTTGGCGTCGGCGCGCGGGCTTCTCACGGGCGTCGTAGCGCTGCTGATCGCCGGAACGGTCGGGATGGCCGTCATCGTGGTGGGCCTCGAACAGCCATATGGGTTTGTTGAGGGGCCGGTACGGGGCTCCTTCGGGCGGATGGTGTTCGCCGCGTTCCTGACGCCCGCTCTGGCCGCGGTCACAGGCGTTCAGGCGGCGAAGCTGTTGCGGCTGCCATCCCCCCGCGCGTTCGCGCATCTGGGATGGCCGGTCCTGTTGGTCACGCTGTGGATCCTGCTCGAGTTGATGAATGACGAGCCGATGGAGAGCATCGGACGCGTGTTCTTGAACGCCTTCGTGATCACGTTCCTGCTGCTGCCGTACCCGATCCTCGCGTGCGCCCGCACTGCCAGGGCACGGGCGGCCCTACGGCCCGCCGACGACGGCGAACGGTAGGGCAGCGGATCGACGGGCACACCGATCCTGTTCCCAGCACTCCACGATGAGCTGGAGCGCGGCGCCCAGCGCGCGAGACGGCGGAAGGCAGGCGGCAACCGCGATCACACTTCCACATCGACGGCGAGCCTTCAGCCTGGAGTTCGGGCAAGTTACTCATCGATCATGGAGCGCTGCCCGCACAGGAACCAGCAATCCTGGCCAAGGGCCTGCATACCTTTGACCAACCCGTCCGCGCCTGGCAACGTTCAGGATGAACGAGCCGTTCCGGACTCGTACGTCGTGAGCATGCTCAATAACGTGATGGCGGTCTCCACCATCACCGTTCAATTCCTTGACCGCCAGGCTGCTCAATTAGCCGATGGCAGCCGGTGCGATCAGCTCGGCCGCCCGTGGCGAGAGGTGCCGGCAGATTGCGCTGCGTGGTAGCTGGTCTGCGGGGAAACACCCATGATCGTGAGAACCCGGTTGCGCAGGGTGTGTTCGTCGGTCGCCTGCTCTCCGGTGGCGGTCTTCCAGAGGAGGTAAGCCAGGCCGCTTTCGGCACGCAGCCGCACGTCCGGGGCGGGGCCGGTCACCTTTTCCAGCCGAGCGGTCAGGGCGTCGGTCATGGGAGTGAGCTTGGCCTCGCGTGCCACCTGCGCCAGTTCCGAATCCGGCTCGCTCAAGCAGGCGGCGACCAGCCGGCCCAGGCCGCGGGGCATGGCTTCGGCGATGCGTTCCAGGGCGGAGACCAGATCGGCCAGCGGGTCGCCGACCCCCTCCGTCTCATGCCGTGACACGTCGGCCCGCAGGGCCGCCATGACCAGGTCCTTCTTACCGGCCCACCGCCGGTACAGGGCGCCGAGTCCGATACCCGCCGACTCCGCGACATCCTTCATCCGCAGTCCGTCGTAGCCGCGCTCCGCCAGCAGGGCCAAGGCGTGTTCGCGGGCCAGAGAGTCGATGTCGGGGCGGCGGGGACGGCCGCGGTGCACAGTCTCCATGTCTTTACGGTAACGTGCATTATCGAAAATGGCGATTACCGGAAAGGAGCTTCCATGAGCACGACCCGCGCGCTCGTCCTCGGCGGGGGTGGCATCACCGGCATCGGCTGGGAGGTAGGCGTACTGGCCGGCCTGCTCGACGAGGGCGTCGATCTGCGCGGTGCGGACACGGTGATCGGAACTTCCGCCGGCTCCTTCGTCGGCGCGAACTACACATCGGGCACCGACTGGGAAGCCCTCTTCGCCGACCAGGCACACGCGGGGGAGTACGAGCCGGTGATGCGCACCGATCCTGGCGTCTACGAGGGCTGGGCCGAGGCGTTCCGCTCCGGTGCGGGCGATCCCGAAGCGGTGGGCGCCGCCTTCGGCCGGGTGGCCCGCAAGTACGGTGCGGGTGTCGATGCCGAGACCCGCCTCGGCGTGGTGCGGGCGCGACTGCGCACCTCGCAGTGGCCTGCCAACCTGCGCATCGCGGTCACCGACGCCGACACCGGCCGCCTTCGGCTGCTCGGCCCGGACGCGGGCATCTCCATCGAGGCCGCCACCGCGGCCAGCGGCGCCGTCCCCGGCATCTGGCCCAGCGTCCGGTTCGACGGCCGCGAATGGATCGACGCCGGCATGGTCTCCGCTGCCAACGCCACGCTCGCGGCCGGGCACGACCGCATCATCGTCTTCGCCCCGATGCATGGAGGGTACGCGGGCATCCCCAGCGCCCAGGACGACGTAGCCCGCCTCAACGACAACGCCCGCGCCTTCCTGTCCGTCCCCGACGAGGTTAGCCGCGAGGCGATCGGATCCAACCCTTACGACCCCGACCGCGCCCGGGTCGCTGCGGAGGCCGGACGCCGCCAGGGCCGTGTCATCGCCGCTGACGTGGCGGCGATCTGGGGCTGACAGCCTGCCCGGCCGCCGGCGGGCGGCCGGCTCTGCCCGTGCCTGCAGCTGGCGGCCTGCCTAAGAGGTCCTAACAAAATGATCACTTTGGTCCCACGGTGGCTGCCGGGCAGCTTTGATCATCTTCCGTGAAGAAGGGCGAGCAGCCTCCGTGGATCGTGCGGGACAGCCTGTGGGAGCGGATCGAG
>NZ_JAMXMW010000031.1:0-81707 GCF_024055675.1 Actinoallomurus rhizosphaericola
GGCGGGGCCGGCACCAGTGGGGCCGCCCCGTCCGGAAATTCGGCCTGATCAGGCGTCCGTCTTCTCGTTCTCCGCCTCGGAGGTCTCGGCGGTCTCCGGCGCCTCGGCGGCCTCGGCGGCCGGGGCCTCGGCCTCGTCCTCACCGGCGAGCCGCCGCTGCAGCGCGGCCAGGTCGACCTCGTTGCCGTCCTCGTCCTTGGCCTTGACGTGCTCGACGACGAGGTTCAGGGCCTTGCTGCGCAGGACCTCGGACACGACGGCCGGGATCTGGTTGTTCTCGGTCAGGTGCCGCGCCAGGACGTCGGGCTGCACGCCCATCTGCAGGGCGTTGGAGACGACGTACTCGGTCAGCTCCTCGTTCTCGACGGTCAGCTCCTCCTGGAGGGCGAGCTGGTCGAGGATGAAGCCGCCCTTGACCGCCTCACGGGCGTCCTTCTGCAGCTCCTCGTCGTACTCCTCGGCGCTCTGCTCCTGCTGCTCGAGGTACTTCTCCCGGTCCAGGCCGTACATCTGCAGCTGCTGGTCGAGCTGCTCGTTGCGGCGCTGGACCTCGGCCTCGATCACGCTGTCCGGGAGCGGGATGTCGAGCTTGTCCATGAGCGCCTCGAGGGCCTTGTCGCGAGCCTGGCCGAGCTGCTGGGCGCGCTTCTGCTGCTCCAGCCGCTTGCGGACGTCCTCGCGCAGCTCCTCGATCGTGTCGAACTCGCTCGCGAGCTGGGCGAACTCGTCGTCGAGCTCGGGCAGCTCCTTGATCTTCACGCTCTGCACGGTGACCGTGACCTCGGCCTCCTCGCCGGCGTGCTCGCCGCCGACCAGGGTGGAGGTGAAGGTCTTGGACTCCTCGGCGTTCATGCCGGCGAGCTGCTCGTCGAGCCCGTCGATCGAGGAGTTGCTGCCGACCTCGTAGGAGTAGCCGGTGGTGCGGGCGTCCTCGACGTCCTCGCCGTCGATCTTGGCGGAGAGGTCGATGGAGACGAAGTCGCCCTCCTGCGCCGGCCGGTCCGCGTTGGTCAGCGTCGCGAAACGCTCGCGGAGGTTGGAGATCGTCTGCTCGATCTCCTCGTCGGTCACCTCGACGGAGTCGACGGTGATCTCCAGGCCGTCGTAGTCCGGCACCTCGAACTTCGGCCGGATGTCGACCTCGGCGGTGAACGCGAACTGCTCGTTGTCCTGCAGCTCGGTGATCTCTACGTCGGGCTGGCCGAGGGCGAAGACCTCGCTCTCCTGCACGGCGCGACCGTACAGGTCGGGCAGCGCGTCGTTGACCGCCTCCTGCAGGACCGCGCCCCGTCCGACGTACTGGTCGATCAGGCGGGCCGGCACCTTGCCCGGGCGGAAGCCCTTGATGCGGACCTGCTGCGAGATCTCCTTGTACGCCTTGTCGAGGTTGGGCTTCAGCTCGTCGAAAGGCACCTCGACGGTGAGCTTGACCCGGGTCGGGCTCAGCTCCTCAACATCGGTCTTCACTGGGGCGGTCTCCTTGATCCGGCCGCGGCACGGATTTCACGTTGGATGTCGTGGGCGGCGGCGTTGTCAGCCGGTCGCGGGCACGCCGAATGCGGGCACCGCGCGCCTTCGCGCGCCAAGTCTATGGTGTTCCGCCATGTCCGCGGACAGGCGGGGCGGCAATGTGCGCCCAAGTATTGCGAAAGGGCGCTCATTCCCGAGAGCCGCCCGGCCGTCGTCGGGTTCCTCAGCACGAGGATCTCCAAGGTGGGCCCCACGAAGCACCCACGGATCAGTAAAGGTCATGCCATGATGCTGCGATGTTCCTGAGCCGTGTCCTCAGCGTATGCCTGCTCGGCGCGCTGGCCCTGTCCACGACCGGTTGCGGTGGCGTGGACAAGAAGGCGTGCGGCCGGCTGGAGAGCACCCTGAACGGGATCCGGCGCCAGGCGATGACCCAGGTGGACGACCCCCTCCGCGTGGCGCAGACGTACTCCTCCGGCGCCACGACCCTTCGTGACCAGGCCAAAGGCACCGACGGCAGCCTGCGCAGGTCCGCCGAGAAGGCGGCGGGCGCCCTCGACCAGCTGGGCCGGCAGGTGAAGGCGGCCGCGGACGGGACCGGGTCGAGCGTCGACTCGTCCGCGCTGATCGCCGCCACCAACGAGCTGAAGCACACCTGCGGCTCCTGAATCCCCTGGGCGCCTGCCGTACGAGGGTCGGGCGGGCACAAGGGACCTTGGTCCCCCGATCCGGGGATCTTCGCCTCACCGCGTTCTCTCACGGCGTCGTTACCGTGTTACGCATGCACGCCGTGGACCCTGGGTGAGGAATCCCGTGTACGACTCCGGTGGCCTGGAGATCCTGACGGAAGAGGAATGCCGTCGGTTGATCGACGCGGCCCCGCTCGGCCGGATCGTCTTCACGGATCGCGCGCTCCCGGCGATCCAGCCGGTCAACTTCCTCGTGGCCAACGGCGAAGTGATCATCCGTACGTCGTCCGGGTCGAAGCTCGCGGCGGCGGCCCGTAACGCCGTGGTGGCGTTCGAGGTCGACGAGTTCGACCCGGCGATCCGTACCGGCTGGTCCGTGGTGATCGTCGGACACTCCCGCATCGTCTCGGAGGACGGCGAGCTGTCCGAGCTCCGCGAGCTGCCCCTGCGCACGTGGGCGCCGACCGCCCAGGACCACTTCATCGCCATCACACCGGAGCTGATCTCCGGTCGCCGGCTGCCCACGTCGTCCTGACGCCGCTCTTCGGCTCAGGCGCGTACCTTCTCGACGCCGACCGCGCGGGCGCACGCCGCACAGCAGAAGATCCGATCGCCGGCCTCCGCGCCGTGCCCGAGGACCCGGCAGCCGCAGTGCTCGCACACCGGAGCGATCGCGTGCGCGGCGCACTCGACGGAGTCGAAGACGCGCGACGCCCCGTCGGCGGTGATGACGGTGAACGCCTTGTCGTACTCATTGCCGCAGACATCACAGTGAGCCATGAGATTCCCCCCGAGTCTCGTCACACCGCTATGTCCTATGCGGTTCCCCGTCGGCCGGTGGTCGAAGCGGACGCGGAGGGAGTTCGCGCCGGTGGACGGCCTCGCCCGCGAGGTGCGCGACCGCTCCGAGCGGGCAGGACCCCCGCATGCAGGAGATGACGCTACGAAGTTCCGCGTTCGATGACCACGCGGAGATCCCGAAGGAGTACTCCCACGAGGCCGGCGACGTCTCCCCGCCGCTGCGGTGGTCCGGAGTACCGGACCGGGCGGTCGAGCTCGTCCTCAGGTGCGAGGACCCGGACGCTCCGGTCGGCACGTTCGTCCACTGGCTGCTGGCCGGGGTCCCGCCGGAGAGCGAGGGCGTGGCGGCGGGCGACCCGCCGACCGGATCCGTGCCGGGACGCAACGACTACGGCCGCCCCGGCTACGGCGGCCCGCATCCGCCTCCCGGCGACCGGCCGCACCGGTACGTCTTCCGGCTGCTGGCCCTGTCCGAGCCGTCGGGAATGACGACCGGCTTCTCCGCCGGCGACCTGGACGAGGCGGTGGAGGACCGGGTCCTGGCGGCCGGCACCCTCGTCGGCGTCTACGGCCGGTGATCCCTCGGTCGGCGTCTCCGGGAGAAGGGCCCCGGTCGGCGTCCATGGCAGATGAGGCGCATGTTCTCCGCCGGGCGGGTAGGGCGGAACGCGAGGTAGACGTCTACGACGGAGGAGGAGGAAGCGTGACTGACCGTACCGCTCCCGAGGTCGGGACGCTGTGGGAGGAGTTCCACCGTGTCGTCAACATGACGTCGGAGGAGCTGCGAACGTGGTTGCTGACCGTCACCTCGGGCGAGGAGGCATTCCCCGACGATCCCGACCGGTTGTGGTTCGGGCTCGGCACCGAGGTGGTGAAGATCCTCGGGAAGCGCAAGGTGGATCTGACGGACGACGATCTGCGGAACATGCGGCGAACGGTCGACGAGGTGACCCGGCGGCTGGAGTCGCCACCGGAGCGGGGCGCGGCGGATGACGCGTGGCGCCGGGCGTTGATGACCCTCGGGCACGACCCGCTCCGGCCGGACCCGCACGGGAGCGAGGATCTGCCGTGAGACAGCACCGGCCACGGTGACCCGATGAACGAAGAACCCCCGGGGCGACCGCCCGGGGGGTTCTTCGTTCGGAACGTGTCGGGCTGGGGAGATTCGAACTCCCGACCCCTGCGACCCAAACGCAGTGCGCTACCAAGCTGCGCTACAGCCCGTGAGTCACCGAGTGTACCGAAAAGCCGCCCTTCCGGGCGGCCACGCCGTTCTCACGTACGGTGACAGTCCCGTCGAGGACGGGCCGGGATCGGCGCGCCCGCCGGTCGGTCACCCCCGCCCCGGAGAACGCGCGGGGAATATCGGGCCAATTAGGAATTCGCACTCCAAATTGGGAAGGTATCGACACCCCCTCACCCCTCGCATCGAGTATGCGACTGGGGCGCTTCGCCCGATTTGTCACCAGGCGCTATTCACGGTCGGTAATCACGCCGACGCTAAAAGTGATCTTATTAATGGTGCGATCAATTAATGCGTCCACGGTGGCCGCAAAGCACGTCTGATCAGCTACTGTATTGCACACGTCACACGATCGGGAGGCCGGGAGCCCCGCGCGGGCCGTGGGTTCCGGCACTCTGATCGTCACTGCCGGTAATACGGAAGAGCGCACCAAGAGGCGTTACGAGATCGTTTTTAAGCGGCCGCTCCGCGCCGGGATCGAGCGCCGAGCCGACGGCGGCCGAAGAGTACGGCCGGCGCCGGATGGTGCCGTACAACAGAAAAGGGCATCAGGGCCGCCCCCATCTCCGACCGGGGACTGTTGGCGCAGCCGGCGGTAGACGCGGGCGGCCCCCTCCTCCATCGAACCTGCCGGTTTCGGGAAACAGACAAGGCTCGCGGGAGCTCATGAAATGGCTATTTCGCGCGTTATACCGCCGTTGAGCCGGTCTCACGGCGATCACGGGTTGCCATCGCGTCCTACCGTACGCCACCGGCGGTCCGCCGGTCGGCGGTTTCGCGCTTCCGACCGAGGCGGACCCCACGCGGCCATGGGAGGTCGCCATGGATGACATGACACCACGGTCCTCGACCGTCGTTGACGGGACACCAGCGGTGGCCGCCGCCACGGTCGGCCTCCCGCCGTCGCCGGTCGTGGCCGACGGCGGGACGCGACCGGGAACGGCCGTCATGGACGAGCGGACACCGTACGCCCGCAAGGGCGGTGCGGCCTCATCCACACGCCACCGACACGCCCGCCCTCGTCCCCGGCGGAACCGCAGCGTCCTGTACGTCGCCGGTGGGCTGTTCGGGGCGAGCGGGACCGGATGGTGCCTGTCGGAGGTCCGCCACGACGGCCTTCACATCACGGGCCTGCGCCTGCCACCGTCCGTCGCGCTGTGGGGCCTGGTCGGACTCGCCGGCTGGGGAATGGTCCTCCTGCTGGGCGAGCTGACGCTGTTCGTCCTCGCGATCGTCAACGTCGCGGACCCTGAGGTGCACGACCGCTGCCGCAACCTGATGATCCTCTGGGGCTACGTCCTGACGCTCGGCACGCCCCGGCTGTTCCGGCGGCTGCCCGCGCAGTTCGCCCAGCTGTTCGCCGACGAGGGAGGGGCCTCCCGGCCCACCCGCGACCGGTCCGACGGCGACCGCCAGGCCCGCGGCCGGCCGAGCCGTGACCGGCCCACCGGCCGCCGACCGCGCCGCGCACGACCGCCGCAGAACGGAGGGCCGGGACCGAGCCGTGCATAGGATCACCGTTCGCGCGTGCACAACCGGGGCTCGGGAACCGGTACGCTACGCGAGGGACGTTGTGAGATCGGCGGTCGTCCGTTGGTCTCCGGCGCACGCGGGCGTAGCTCAATGGTAGAGCCCCAGTCTTCCAAACTGGCTACGCGGGTTCGATTCCCGTCGCCCGCTCCAACCACGAAGGCCCAGGTCACCCGGCATCCGGCGACCTGGGCCTTCGATCTTAATCCGGCCTTCTCCCGCCTCCGTGCCAGATCCGTGCCCGATCCGTGCCCGATCGGATTCGCGTGCGGCGTGGGCACCGATCCCTCCGGTCGCGCCGGCCGGGCGGCCGATCGCCGGCGCGACCGACCTGCCGAAGACAAGGACCGGTTGGGTCGCCACGCGACCCGACCGGCCTCAAGGGTCGCGGCTGACTACCACTGAACGCCGAGCGCCCATTCAGTGCTTCCGGTGATGGGTACGCAGACGTAATCCCAAGCGCCGTAGCGCACGTCCTCGACACCCGCGTTCTCGCAATCCGTCTCCGACGGGAAGTCGCCCTGCCAGATGTATGCGCCCGGGCCGAAGGCGGTCGCGCCCGTCGATGACTTGCCTGCGTGAGTAGGAGCGGCCTCCGCAGCCGTCGCCGTGGCCATCACGCCGGCGGCGATCGCGCAAACGGCGATGAGCGCTGGAAGTCGTTGACGAGCTCGCATCTTTCTTCTTTCTCTTCGGCCCCGGGTAGGGGATGCACCTGACGAGATGCGACGGTCGAGTGGATCGTTCGCAGCACGTGCGCCCGGCGAACGAAGCCGCGATCAGATTAATCACGAGAGGAAGAATCGGTGAATTCCACTTAGGTGGACCTCTTGTAGATGGAGCGGCGATGTCATCGCTCGGTGGCCTCGCGTCCGTGCGAGGCGAGGGTGACGCGACGGTAGGCCCTGGCGGCGAGAACGAACGCCAGACCGCCGACGGTGAAGAGCACGTCGGTGGCGCCGCTCGCGAACAGGCACCAGAACGAGGGATGCGAGGTCCCCAAGGTCTGTGCCGTCGTCAGCCCGGTGAATCCCTTCGGCAGTATCCCGGTGACCCGGACCAGATCGTCTCCGACACCCGATACCCCGCGTGCCGCGAGGAGCACGGCCCCCGTCCATGCCGCGGAGAGGAGCATCCATCGAGGAATCCGCCGACCCCACGGCTGCGCCAGGGCCAACGGCAGCAGTGCTCCAACGATGACCATGAGAACGACGATCAACGAGAACACCTGGACCGCGGCCCGCTCGGCCCCATGCTGATCCGAAGCGGAGGGAAAACCGAGGCCGGTGACGTACCAGACGGCGTGCCAGGCCAGGAAGGCCATCACCCAGGCGAAGGCGAAATAGGCGGTCCTTCGATTAGCGCGCAGGGCATCGTCGCGCATGCGGCGATCCGCCGATACTCGATCGGCGCGCTGCGGTCGGGCATACGAGGTGAGCGAGCCTCCGAAGGGTCTCATATCGTCGATCATCTTGGAGCCGCCGTGTTGGCACGTCCCCCTCCCGGGGGATGACGCTCCCGTGGAAGGCGGAGACGGCCGCGTGAACGTCGCCATCTTCAAGGCGGGCCGCACGCGCCGCCGACCAGGCGCCCGCCGCCGGGTCAGCCCGCGCCGGCCGTCTGGACGAATTCGCGCAGGCGCTGCAGGAGTGTCGCCGGCTGCTCCTCAGCGATCCAGTGGCCCGAATCCTCGATCGGTCGGACACTGACGCTTTCAGCGACCTCCGAGAGCATCTCCTCGGCCACTGGCAGAAAGAAGCTCGCGGTCCCTCCGAGTCCGAGCACGGGCATCTTCAGCTTACCCTTTTCTGCCAGAATGCGCCGATTGTCATCTGCGTCCTTCTCGAAAGCCCGAAAGAGCTCAAGGCCCGCTCGCATGGCTCCGGGAGCCGTGTAGTCGGCGACATATCGCTCCGCGTCCGCTATGGAGATGGCATCAGGGTTCGCGCTCAGCTTGACATAGAAACTACGGAGGTATGGAAACTCGCTGCCGGCGATGAGGGTCTCAGCGATGTTGCCCGGTGCGCCGTGGAAGTGGAAGTGCCAAAGCTTGGCCTCACTGAACCTGGTCGTCGCCAGCACGCTCTCATATGCTTCGGTGCCCGGGATAGGAGCCTCCATGAGCACGAGACGCTCAACGTCATCTGGATAAAGGGAAGCGTACGCGTAGGCGACCAGCATCCCGAGGTCGTGACCGACAAGAGTGATCGGGCGCTGCACGCCGAGATGATCGAGCAGCGCTCTGACGTCGCCTGCCATCGTTTGCTTGTCATAGCCGCCCTCGGGCTTCGATGACCCGCCGGCACCTCGATAATCGGGAGCCACGACGAACCAGCCATCGGAACGGAGAGGCTCCATGACGAGACGCCATTCCCACCAGGTCTGGGGCCAGCCGTGCAACAACACGATCGTTCGACCATCGCCGCCACCGCTCGGCGGTGTTCCTGCGGTCACGTAGTGGATGCGCACGTCCGCGCGATCGAACATATTGTGGTGGAGCCCCTGCATCATGCACCTCCTGACGCGAACCGGCAGCTCAGATGAGCTTGATCTGCCGATCGGATCACACGCTCGGTTTTACCCCCACTAGGCCTCACGCACATGCTCCAAGATATGCGCGGCCCAGACGTCAGGCGCTTCCAGCGGACTGAAGTGCCCGACGTTCTCCATGAAATGCAGTGTGTAGTCACTGTAGAAGTCGGACAGGTTGTCGCTCCATTCCTGCGGAAAGAGCGGATCCTTGTCGGGCCAGAGGATGGTGATCGGCTTTGAGAACCTGTCAGCGGGATCCGGCTTCTTCTCGTTGGCGTAATAGGTGATGGGGTTCCCCTCCGGGAAGCGGAACCACATGACGCCGGCCACGAAAGCACCCGGGGCGGAATGGTTCTCGGTCAGATGGTCCAGCAGTTCGTCCACGACTTCGGAGCCTGGAGCCGACCAGTTCTGGAGGTTCTCCTTCAGCGCGGCGCGTACGGCATCCGGCTTGCCGTCGATGAGATCCTCGACCAACGTCGTCTTGTAGAAGATCGCGTGGAGGAATGCGTTGACCGCCTCCTCCTCCAGGATCCGTCGGCCGACCCCCATCGTCGGTGGCGCGATCACCAGGGATCTGGCGAGGTCCGGCCGCTTCACCGCGATCGTCTGGACGGTGAAGCTGCCGATGTCGTACCCGCACAAGACCGCGTTGCTGATGCCGAGTTCGTCGATCAGGGCGATGACGCCGTCCACCTGTCCGGACAGGGCGTAGGCGTTGCCCACGTCCTTCAGGTGCTTATCCGACTTGCCGTAGCCCCTCAGGTCGGGGACGATCACGTCGGCGGAGGGTGTCAGCAGGGGCAGCAGCTTGGAGTACTCCCTGTTGTCGCCCGGATTACCGTGTACGAGTACTACCGGCCGGCCTTCTCCCGATCGCAGGTAGTGCAGGCGGAAACCATTGGTCGGCTTTGAGAACGGCATGGTCTGACCTCCGAATTCCTGCAGCCGTTTCCCGTCGGCGGACGTTGTCCGCCGGCCGGCAAGCGGTCAACAGGCCTGCGCGAAGGTTCGGGCGCGCTGGTCGAACAAGCCATCGCCGCCGTCGAGTCCTGGCGGCTCCTCCGCGAACTCCCCTGCTCGACGACCTGGATCGCGGACATCGTCCACGTCGGACCTACCCGCGATCTGGCGGGCTCAGACTGAGGATGGAAGTGACGAAGGCCCAGGTCGGCCGGTATGCAGCGCCCTGGGCGTCGCGGGCGCGCGCCACTGTCGCCGCCCGCGCCCGTTACGCTTCGGCCATGGCGGCCATGGACGATGAGTTGCTTCCGATGCCCGTAGCGGCGCTGACCGTCGACTGCGCGGACCCGCCCGGCCTCGCCCGCTGGTGGCAGCGCCTGCTCGGGGGCGAGGTCGAGATCGACGACGAGGGGATCGCTTGCCTGCGCACCGTGGAGGGCCATGTGATCGATTTCGCGTACGTCCCGGAGAAGAAGTCAGGCGAGAAGAACCGTTTGCACCTCGACCTGCGCAGCGCGGACCTGGACGCGGCGACGGAGCAGGTGCTCGCGCTCGGCGCCACCCGCGCGGACGACATCTACGACGGAGACCGGTGGCGCACACTACGCGACCCCGAGGGCAACGAGTTCTGCATCCTGCGTCCGATCGACGACCCGGCACGGTGACCGCCTGCGCCCTGTCGTTAGGAATGATCCGGGAGAGAAGACCTGGTCGACGAGGACGTGGCCCGGATGGCCGACGAGTTGGCAGAAGACATCTCCGTGCTCACCCCGCAGGGGAGTGTGGAGTCGTGGTCCCTCACGGCGGTCGGTGACGACACTGGGGAGTGGCGTGTCGAAGCGAGCGACGGCCGCGGAGGAATCTGGGCTGGTGTCGGGGAGCATCTCTTCGAGGCCGTCTGCGATCTCCGTGCGGCCCCTGAGGCAGCGGGTTTCCGGTTTCTGATCGCCGGAGCGCGGGTCGACTCCTGGCCGACGTCGATGAGTATCCAGATGCACGGTGGGTGCCTGGTCGCCGCCAGGCACGGGCCGGCCGGGATGGTGCTCAAGAACCTGTTCTGCCTGTTGTCCAGGCGTTCTGCTCACCGGTACGTCTTCTCGGCTGCTCCCGCTTCCAAAGTCGGGACCGTGGCGCAGCAGGAGGCCTACCAGGAGGGGTGGACACGCCGCGCCGTAGGGCATGCGCGCGAGGGCCGTGATGCGGCTGGACGAGGCTTCGAGGAGGCGTGAACGCGCGGACAGACCGTGCTCGCCCTCCGGCCGCGGGCGGCCCCTGCACGAGAGGATGGCACCGGATGGTCGGACAGCCGACTCACTCGTTCCGCCTCAGTCACGCCGCAGCCTGCCGTTGACCCAGACCGGCGGCGACCGGTCACACGAACGCCCGTCTTCCTCACCGGCACCAAGGCGGGTCGGCTCCCCATCGCCGGGGCCGGCCTTCGGCAGGGAGTCGAAGTAGCCCTCGTAGAAGGGCTCGGGGTACTCGCGGCCGATCGACTCGGCCAGCCATTCGTTGAAGGTGACGTCCTGTGGGAAGAGAGCATGCTCCAGACAGCACAGGTTGGGGTCCCATCCCCACATCGCGCCTGCGGGGTCACGGCAGTCGAGCAGTGATGCGATGCAGCATCCCCAGTCCAGCAACTGGACCATACCCCGCCGCTGCCCGCTCGGCTCGCTCCTGAACGCTGCGGCCGATTCACCGATGTCCGCGAAGACGTCGCTTCGGCGGAAGTCGTAGCCTCGAACGCCGATGATGCCGCCCCTCGGTCCGAAGCATCCGTTCCCCACCTCGAGATAGAGCCTTCGCAGCAGCGGCGGGAGCGGGTACCCGATGACATTCTCGGTTTCGGTGACCGCCTCGGGTGACGCCACGGGCAACACGTCAGGCCCGGCGCTCGCACGTATGGCTTCGACGATCTCATCCTCGGTCATGACCCCGCCGGTCTTCGCTCCGTCCTTCACACCTGGAAGTGGCGCGAACCGCCGCCGCGGTACCAGGCGTCGAGATGTGCGCATCCCAGGATGGCAGGCGGCGGGTGACCGCTCGTCCGATGCCCTGAGGCGGGCTTGCCTCTGACGCGTGGGTCAGGGGTTAGCTTCGCGGCGCCCTGTCACCGCGGTCATTCGTTCGAGGAGCGTCCGATGTCTGAGCTGCCCCCTGTCTCCCGTGAAGTGCGTCTCGTGACCACCCCCTCCGGCTTGCCGCGTCCAGGGGACTTCGCCGTCGCCGAGACGCCGCTGCGGGCTCCCGGCGGCGGGGAGGTCGTGGTCCATAACCGGTTCTTCACCGTGTTCTCCGCACTTAGGACGCTGCTCGGAGGCGGCGTGGAAGGCGCTCCTTTCCCTCCGGTCCGTCCCGGGGACGCCCTGTTCGGGCCGGCGATCGGTGAGGTGGTCTCGGCACCGGACGCCGGTGGGCTCCACGTCGGTGACCTGGTCTCCCACTGGTGGGGATGGCGTGACTACGCGGTCGTGGACGCCGCCGACTGCTCACCCCTGGTCGGCACACTGCCTGATCCGGTGATGCACCTCTCTCAGGGGCCGACCGCGTACGGGGCCCTGACGCGCGGCGCCCGGCTGCAGCCGGGTGACACGGTGTTCGTCTCCGGCGGAGCCGGGTCCGTCGGCTCACTGGCCGGGCCGATCGCCCGGCTGCTCGGCGCCGGGCGGGTCATCGGGAGCACCGGGTCACCGGAGAAGGCGACGCGGATGGTCGCCGACCTCGGGTACGACGCGGCCGTCGTCCGTGGGGCCGGGCCCCTGCTCGAGCAGCTGGCCGCGGCCGCGCCCGACGGCATCGACGTCCTCTTCGACAACGTCGGCGGCGAAGATCTGCGCGCCGCGGTCGCCACCGCGCGGACCGGCGCGCGGTTCGTCCTGGTCGGCGCGCTGTCCGGGCAGCTGGCGGCGGACGGCACCGGGACCACGGCACCGGTCGAGCTCGACTCCTACCGGCTGGTCCTCAAGCAGATCACGATGCTCGGGTACAGCGCGGTGAACGATCCGGACGTCCGGGCGGAGTGGATCGAGCGGTTCGCCGGCTGGGCGCGCTCCGGTGCCATCGGTTTTCCGTACGTCCGCGTCGACGGCCTCGAGAACGCTCC
This sequence comes from Actinoallomurus rhizosphaericola, assembly GCF_024055675.1. Lineage (NCBI taxonomy): Bacteria > Bacillati > Actinomycetota > Actinomycetes > Streptosporangiales > Thermomonosporaceae > Actinoallomurus > Actinoallomurus rhizosphaericola. The sequence goes on from NZ_JAMXMW010000031.1 coordinate 12,332, forward strand.
GCGCGCGTTGCACGAGATGATGACCGGGCGGTACCTGGGCACGGTCGTGGTGGCTCTCTGACACCGGAGGAAGCATGCGGATCGGCGACGCGGCGGCAGCGGCCGGAACGACCCCCCGTGCGCTGCGCTTCTACGAGCAGCACGGCCTACTGCCGCCGCCTCGGCGGACCGCCGCAGGGCAGCGCGAGTACACCGACCGTGAGGTCGCCCGCGTCCGCATGATCCGTACGCTGCTGTCGCTGGGGTTGACCGTCGCCGACCTGCGCGAGTGCCGGGACCGCCTGGATCTGCTGGAGGGGAGCGCCCTTCCCCCGTACGGGGGGCCGGGGGCGTGCGCGCGGGCCGGCGGGGTGGCGGAGCGCCGGCTCGCCGCCCTCGACGACGAGATCGCCCGTCTGACGCGGCTCCGTGACCGCCTCGCGGCCCGGATGGACGCACCGGGATCCCGGGGCCCAGATGTGACGCGCGAGGAGCCGGCGCGGGCGAGGGATCGTACGGTGCCGACGCGGTCCTGAGTGCCGGACGGCGCCGGACTCCGGCCCCTGGACACGGACGCGTTCCTGTCCGCCGGCGGTCCCGGGACGGGCCCGTGAGGGATCAGGGGCGCGGTCGGCCGCCCCCGCGGAACCCGCCCATCAGGGGTCGAATACGCGGTCGCTCCCTCTCGTGGAACCCGCCCGTCAGAAGGCGGACGCGCGGTCGGTCGCCCTCGCGGGAACCGCCCGTGAAAGGACGGGTGCGCGGTCAGTCGCTCTCGCCGACGCGGAGGGTGGCGTGCGCGGACCCGGTGCCGGGGTCCTCCCACAGCATGGCGCCGAGGGAGCGGAGCATGCAGACGGCGGGCGTGTTGGAGACCTGTGTCTCGGCGACGATCGCGTGGGCTCCGTGGGCGCGGGCCTCATCGATCAGCAGGCAGAACGCGTGGGTGCTGTAGCCCTTCCCGCGGGCCGAGCGGGCGAGCCAGACGTACGCCTCGACCGCACGGGGCGCCTCGGCAGGGGTGATCCGCGCGCCCCCGACGAGCCGGTCGTCCGCGAGCACCGCGTAGGCGGCACCGCCCTCCGGCCGGTGGAGGTCTTCGAAGGCCGCGCGGCGCTCGGTGGTCCACCCGTGCGCCTCGGGTTCGCCGGGAATGACCTCGTGCGGGTCGGTGTCCTCGACCGCGAGCTCGAGCAACCTCGGCAACAGGTGCTCGTCGACCGGTTGCAGTGTGACAGTGCTCATAGTCGCAGACTGCCAGGTCGGCGCCATGGTGGCGTGGAGGCACGGCCCGTGAGGCGTGACTTGCGCCGGTGACCCGTCCGGAGGTCCCGCGCCGGTGGCCGGGAGACCCCGGGTCACTTCCGCCAGATGAGGACCAGCGCGCAGTCGTCGTCACGGGCGGCGGCCATCTCGGTGACGAGCTCCGTGGCGCCCTCGCGGAATCCGCTGGGGACGAGGCGCTCGACGGCCCCGAGCAGCCGGTCGATGCCGGCGTCGAGATCGCGGCCCGGCGCCTCCACCAGGCCGTCGGTGTAGAGGAGCAGCGCGTCGCCCGGGCGGAGCAGGCCCCGCTCGGGCTCGGCGCTCATCTCGGGGACGACGCCGAGCACGATGCCCTTGGCCGAGCTGACCCGCCAGGTGCCGCTGCCGGCGTCGAACTGCACGGCGGGCGGGTGGCCGGCCGACTCGACGACGTACTCACCGGTCCGCAGGTCGATGGTCAGGTGCACCGCCGTGACGAAGCCCTCGTCCCACCGCTGACGGTGCAGGTAGGCGTTGCAGGCCGAGAGGAACCGCTCGGGCTCGACGGATCCGAGCAGGCCGCCGAACGCGCCGGACAGCATGAGCGCGCGCGTGCCGGCGTCGACGCCTTTGCCGGAGACGTCCACGAGGGCGACCTCGAGCGTGTCGTCGCGGCAGACCGAGACGAAGAAGTCGCCGCCGAAGGACGAGCCGCCGGCCTGGAGGAGGACGACCTTGGAGTCCCAGCCGCTCGGCAGTGCCGGCATCTCACCCTGGCGGCGCAGCCGGTCGCGCAGTTCGAGGAGCATGAGCTCGCCGCGCAGCCCCTTCACGCCGATCTGCTCCCGGCTGCGGGCCAGCACCGTCGCGAGGACCGCCGTGACGATGATGGTGCCGACGACGCCGGGGCCGACGCGCGAGAATCCCATGGCGATCGCGTCGTACAGCAGCGCGGCGGCGACGAAGCCGAGGAGCACCCGGAGGCTGCGGACGCGCAGCAGGAGTCCTCCGGCCAGGACGGTCAGGACGACGGCGCTGGGCGAGAACCAGGTCTGCGACGCCGGCGCGGAGATCCCGATCGCGACGGTCACGGTGACGAGGGCCGCGAGGGCGTTGCGGTCCTGCGTGAGCTGGCCGCGCTGGAGCCATTGGTACAGCCGCACCAGGACGGGGATCCGGCGCAGGAACGCGCGGACCCTCGGCGGCAGGAGCTGGACCAGGCGGCTAAGCATGATGCGGGCACTGTATCGAGCATCGCATGATCCGTGTTGAGGCACCGTGGACGTGACGTGGGTCTCGGCCGTCCGAAACGCCGTCGGGCCGTAGGACCGGTGTCCTGCCCGGCTGCTGGAGACACGGGCGTGCCGCCGCGCGCGTGTTTTCGGGCGGCCCATTGAGGGGAGGTTTAACGGATCATCGGGTCTTTCGGAGGTGACGGATGGGACAGGCCATGCGTGTCACGGTCGACGCGGCGATGCGAGCCCGTGACGTCTCGCGCGATCGTTCGGAGGACGAGGCGCCGAGGCTCGCGGCCGCTCCGTCCCAGCCCGTCAAGCCCCGCCGGGGAGAGAAACGCCGGCTGGCGAAGCGCCGGGCCGCCGCGCGGCTCTGATCGTCGGTCCGGCTCCGGCGGCCGCACGCCCCGCCGGCCCGGACCCGTCGCTCGTACGCTCCGCCCCTGCGGCGCCGCCTGGACACCCCGTCCTCGCGGCGCCGCCCGTACACGGCCCTTACGGCACCGCCCGCGTCGCTCCGCCTTCACGGCGCGGCCCGGACACCGGCGCTCACGGCACCGCCCGCGTAGCTCCGCGCGTACGCCGGTCCGTACGGCGCCGGGCGGCCGGGTGCGCCGGGTCCGGTGGCCCTGGTCGCTGCCGTCGTGTGGATCAGTCCGGCAGGCGGGGCAGCTCGCCGGTCTTCTCATAGGCCGTCAGCATGGCGATGCGCCGTACGTGGCGCTCCTCGCCGGAGAACGGCGTGTCGAGGAAGATCTCCACGAACCGGGTGGCCTCGTCGGTGGTGTGCATGCGCGCGCCGACGCTGATGACGTTCGCGTCGTTGTGCTCGCGGCCGAGACGTGCGGTCTCCTCGTTCCAGGCCAGGGCGGCGCGTACGCCGGGGACCTTGTTCGCGGCGATGGCCTCGCCGTTGCCGGAGCCGCCGATGACGACGCCGAGCGATCCGGGCTCCGCCGCGGTGCGGGCGGCCGCGTCCATGACGAACGGCGGATAGTCGTCCTGGGGGTCGTACTCCTTCGGCCCGCAGTCGACCGGCTCGTGCCCCTGCTCGGTGAGCCATCCGATCAAATGCTGCTTGAGTTCGTAGCCCGCGTGGTCGGAACCGAGATAGACGCGCATGGGCCAAAGTCTGTCAGGTCGGTACGGCCCGCCCTGCGCCTGGGGCCTCGGCAGGGGCGGGCGTACGAGCGGACGGGGGCCGTCAGGAGGGGTCGGAGCCGGGTTCGCGCCGCCAGGGCTCCGGGTCGAGCGTCCGGTCCTCCGACCGGCCGCGCTCCGGCGGCCGGTGCGGCGCCTCCGCCGGATCCGGTTCGGGGTCCGGCGCGTACGAGGGTGGCGGAGCGGCCTGGGCGGCGGGTCCCGGTGGCAGCGGGCGCGCCGTGGGAGGCGGGGTGGCCGGGGCCTCACCGAACCCCGGGTGGGGCGGCGGAGCGCCCCAGCCCGGCTGCGGCGGGCCGTACGGAGCGGCCGGCGCGGGCGGGCCGGGCGGAGCGTACGGCGCGGCGGGTGCGGGGACGCCGGGCGGCGGGAAGGCGGGGTGCGCGCGTCGGCGGCCGAGGCCGATGAGGACGCCCAGACCGACGAGCCAGCCGAAGAAGAGACCGAAACCCGCGCCGGCGCCCAGGCTCGACCAGGTGAACCGCCAGCTCATGCCGGGCAGTGGCTCCAGCGCGTTCAGCACCACGCCGCGGACCAGGCCCGCCAGGGCGCCGGCGACGACGGTCGCCCACCAGCCACAGACGAGCGCGCCGAACGCCCCGCCCCGGGCCTCCCCGCCGCCGGCGCCCACGGGAAGGGGCGGCCGCCCCGGCCCGCCGGCGCGCGGGACGAGGGAGCGGACCGCCGGAACGATCAGCAGCGCGGTGAACACCAGGAGCGCCAGCGTGCCCACGTCGGCCGGCAACAGGATGGCGGCGCGCAGCGGGCTGACGCGCCAGCTCGGGAACGTCAGGTACTGCGTGAGGGGCCCGATCTTGTCGTTCGTGTAACCGTCGTGCCGCGTGATGGCGTCGACGGACCACTGGTTGCCCGCCAGGAGGGCGACCACGAGGATCGCGCCGACACCGCCGATGACCGCCCCGATCACCCGAGATCGCATGGCGGGACCCTAACCCGTCGTGGAACGCGCCGGAAGCCCTCAGAATTGCAGGGATTTGACCTCCAGGAACTCCTCCAGCCCGTAGCGGCCGAGCTCGCGCCCGAGGCCGGACCGCTTGTACCCGCCGAACGGCGCCGAGGGGTTGAACCGGCCGCCGTTGATCTCGACCTGACCGGCCTTGATCCGGCGTGCGACCGCGACGGCGTGGTCCCGGTCCGCCGACCATACGGCCGCCGCGAGGCCGTACGGGGTGTCGTTGGCGATGCGCACGGCCTCGTCCTCGGAGTCGTAGGCGAGGATCGACAGGACGGGCCCGAAGATCTCCTCGCGGGCGATCGTCATCGACGGTGTGACGTCCGCGAAGACGGTCGGCGGTACGTGGTAGCCGGGGCGCAGCGAGCTCTCCGTGCCGCCGGTCACCAGCCGCGCGCCCTCTTCCACGCCCTTCTCGATGTACTCGCGGACGCGGTCGAGCTGGGCGCGCGAGGCGAGCGGGCCCAGCCGGGTGCCCTCTTCGAACGGGTCGCCGGGGGTGTGGCGTTCCGCCGCCTTGGCCGCGAGCGCCACCGCCTCGTCGTACAGGGGCCGTGGCACCAGCATGCGGGTCAGGGCGTTGCACGTCTGCCCGGAGTTGACGAACGCCTTGGCCACCCCCACCTTGACGGCCAGGGACAGGTCCGCGTCCGGGAGGATGAGGTTCGGCGACTTGCCGCCGAGTTCGAGCGCGACGCGCTTGACGGACGCGGCGGCCAGTTCGGCGACGCGCCGTCCGGCCCGGGTGGAGCCGGTGAAGGACACCATGTCGACGTCCTCGTGGGTCGCGATCGCCTCACCGACGACCGGGCCGGTCCCCGAGACGAGGTTGAACACCCCCGGCGGCAGGCCGGCCTCGTCGATGATGTCGGCGAGCGCGTACGCGGCGAGCGGCGCGACCTCGCTGGGCTTGAGGACGACGGTGCAGCCGGCCGCGAGGGCGGGGGCGACCTTGGCGACGACCTGGTGCAGCGGGTAGTTCCACGGCGTGATCGCTCCGACGACGCCGACCGGCTCCCGGACGATCACCGAGTTGCCGCAGCGCTCCCCCGCGAAGTCGTAGCCCTCCAGAAGGTCGACGACGCCGGTCAGGACCGCGATCGGCGTGTCGACGTGCACCTTCTGCGCCAGCGCGTACGGGGCGCCCAGGTCGGTCGCGATGATCCTGGCGAGGTCGTCCCGGCGGGTCTCGATGCCCTCCAGGATGGCGCGGAGGTGCGCGGCGCGCTCCTCCGGCGTGGTCGCCTCCCAGTCCCCCTGCGCCCGGCGCGCCTGGGCCACCGCCCGGTCGACGTCCGCCGCGGTGCCCTCCGGTATCCGGTCGATGACCTGCTCGTTCGCCGGGTTGATGACGTCGATCGTCGCCGTGGCCGATGAGTCCGCCCACGCTCCGCCCACATAGATCACATCGCGCATGTCATCCATCCTTCCCCCGGTCGCCGAGCACCGACCAACCGTCCAGGTGAGGGATATGGGTCCCTCTCCGGCGGCGCTCCCGGGACCGCGGATGGCTCGATCGGCACACGATCGGCTGTTGCAAGTGTTTTGCAATAGGGATTGAATGGCGGAAGGGGAGCGCCTTCCAGCGCTCACGGCGGCACGAGGAGGATGGATGACGACGGTGCGGTCCGCGGCACGTACCCGGCTCGGCCGGGCGGAGTGGGGGCGCCTCGCCGGGATGGCCGGCTTCGTGGCGCTGTTGCACGTCGTCGGCTGGGGGATCCTGCTGCTCCTCGTCCTGCCCGGCCACTACCACCTGGGCAACGGGAAGCTGTTCGGCGTCGGGATCGCGCTGACGGCGTACGCGCTCGGCATGCGGCACGCGTTCGACGCGGACCACCTCGCGGCGATCGACAACACCACCCGGAAGCTGATGTCCGACGGCCAGCGCCCGGTGTCGGTGGGGTTCTGGTTCTCGCTGGGGCACTCGTCGGTGGTCTTCGTCGCCTGCCTGCTGCTCGGCTTCGGCGTCAAGGCGCTGTCCAACGGCGTCGCCGACGAGAACTCCGGGCTGCACCAGATCACCGGCACGATCGGCCCCACCGTGTCCGGAACCTTCCTCGCCATCATCGCGATCATCAACCTGGTGATCCTGCTGGGCATCGTGAAGGTGTTCCGCGAGATGCGCGCGGGCGTCTACGACGAGGCCGCGCTGGAGGCCCAGCTCGACAACCGCGGGTTCATGAACCGCTTCCTGGGCCGCTTCACGAAGGCGATCACCAAGCCGTGGCAGATGTACCCGCTGGGCTTCCTGTTCGGGCTGGGCTTCGACACCGCCACGGAGGTCGGCCTGCTGGCCCTCGCCGGCTCGGCCGCCGCCGCGAGCTCCCTCCCCTGGTACGCCGTGCTGTGCCTGCCGGTCATCTTCGCGGCCGGCATGTCGCTGTGGGACAGCATCGACGGCACGTTCATGAACTTCGCGTACGGCTGGGCGTTCTCGAACCCGGTCCGCAAGATCTTCTACAACATCGTCCTGACCGGGATCTCGGTGGCGTTCGCCTTCGTGATCGGCGGTACGGAGCTGCTGCAGGTCGCCCAGGACCGGTTCGGGCTGCACGGGGGCTTCTGGGACTGGATCGCCGGCCTGGACCTGAACACGGCCGGTTTCGTGGTCACCGGTCTGCTCGTGGTGGTCTGGGTCGGGGCGCTGGCGGTCTGGAAGCTCGGCCGGATCGAGCAGCGCTGGTCGGCCGCCCTCCAGGACTCCGACGCCTGAGCCGGCCTGACAGATCCTCGGCGGCGCCGTCAAGGTAAATGACTCTTTGCCCTCGAAGTCGGCTATGTACTGCCGGAGATTCCCGCCTCTACGCTCGGCGCGTGAGTATGCCGGAGTCACAACAGCCACAGCGGCTTCCCGACAGCGCCAGGTCCCGTCTCGCGGCCGCCTCACAGGGGCGGCCGTGCTTCACCTCCGACCTGTCGGTGAACGAGTTCGTGCTCACCACCCAGGCCGGATTCGAGCCGCTCGGCCTGGTGATGGGGACCTGCATCTACCACATCGGCACTCAGCCGACCCGGTGGAAGGTGAGCCAGGAGCTCTCCGTCCTGACCCAGGCCATGTACAACGCGCGCGAGCTGGCCATGGCCCGCATGGAGTCGGAGGCCGACGCGCTCGGCGCCGACGGAGTGATCGGCGTCGAGATCCGGGCGCGGGGGTACGCGCTGTCCGCCGACGTCATGGAGTTCGTGGCGGTGGGCACGGCCGTCCGGGGGAATCCGGGCCTGCGCACGCCCGCGGGCCGGCCCTTCACGTCCCATCTGTCCGGCCAGGACTTCTGGACGCTCATCCAGCACGGCTGGGCACCGCGCGCGATGGTGCTGGGCACGTGCGTCTACCACGTCGCCCACATGTCGTTCCGTCAGGTGCTCCAGGCGGCCGGCCAGAACACCGAGCTCGACACCTACACGCAGGCCGTCTACGACGCCCGTGAGATCGCCATGGCCCGGCTGCAGTACGAGTGCCAGCAGGTGGGCGCGGACGGCGTCGTCGGCGTCTCGGTGTCGGAGGACGACTGGATCTGGGGCGAGCACGCGGTGGAGTTCTTCTGCATGGGCACCGCCGTCAGCCGCCTCCAGCCCGACGCCCGCCCGGTGAACCCGACGATGACCATGCCGCTCACCGACTGAGCCCACCGGCGCCTGATCGTCCACTCCGGCCGGCCGGAGTGGACGATCAGACGCGGGTGCCGTCAGTCGAAGATCGGGTCGCGCGTGCGGCTGCGCTTGAGCTCGAAGAAGCCGTCCGTGCCCGCGACGAGGCGCACGCCGTCCCACAGCTTCGCCGCGGCCTCGCCGCGCGGGATCGGCGACACGACCGGGCCGAAGAACGACGCGCCCTCCACCGAGATCACCGGCGTGCCGACCTCGTAGCCGACCCGGTCCATGCCGTCGGCGTGCGAGGCGCGCAGCGCCTCGTCGTACTCGTCGGTGTCGGCGGCGGCCGCCAGCGCCCGGTCGAGGCCGGCCGCCTCGAGGGCGTCCTCGATGACCTGGCCGACGTCCTTCCGCTGCTCGTTGTGGAAGCGGGTGCCCAGCTCGGTGTAGAGGGAGCCCAGCACCTCGGCGCCGTACTTCTTCTCCGCCGCGATGCACACGCGGACCGGCCCCCACGCCGTCTTCATGAACTCGACGTACTGCTCCGGCAGGTCACGCCCCTCGTTGAGCACGGACAGGCTCATGACGTGCCACCGGACGTCGATCGGCCGCAGCCGCTCGACCTCGAGGATCCACCGCGAGGTCATCCAGGCCCACGGGCACCTCGGGTCGAACCAGAAGTCCACCGGTGTGCGCTCGGTGTCGGTCACCGCAACCTCCACACTCTTTCGGCGCGTCCTCCCGGACCGCCGTCGAACTCGCCGGCGGACCTCACACCGAGGTCGCCGGCCCGTCTCACGGGGGCCGGGCGTCGCTGCGACGCCGGACCCCCGTAACCGGCAACCGACGCGTTCCGGCCTGCATTCCGCCGGGAGATCCCCCAGATCCGGGGGCGTGATCACGAACTCGCGGTTAGATGGGCAGTGGGGCGGCCCTGCCGTTCGTGCCGCCACACCCTGAGCCGTACCGTTGATACCACCACGACGTCGTGAAACGAGGCGAGGAGTTCACTTGGCTGGCAATCTGACGCGCGATGAGGCGCGGGAGCGCGCCCGGCTGCTGACCGTCGAGTCGTACGAGGTCGATCTCGACCTCACGGCGGGAGCGGAGACGTTCGTCTCGGACACCACCATCAGGTTCGGCTGCGCCGAGCCCGGCGCGTCCAGTTTCGTCGACCTCCACGACGCGACGGTCCGCGAGATCACCCTCAACGGCAAGGCGCTCGACCCCGGATCGTACGACCCGGAGAAGGGCCGCATCCCGCTGCCCGGCCTCGCCGCCGAGAACGAGCTGCGGGTGATCTCCGACAACGCCTACTCCCGCACCGGCGAGGGACTCCACCGCTTCGTCGACCCGGTCGACCAGGAGGCGTACCTCTACACGCAGTTCGAGACCTGCGACGCGCACCGCATGTACGCCTGCTTCGACCAGCCGGATCTGAAGGCGCGGTTCGAGCTGAGCGTGACCGCCCCGGAGCACTGGCAGGTCATCACCAACAACGCGCCCGACCGCGCCGAGGGCGGCCGCTGGCACTTCCCCGCGACGCCCGGGATCTCCACCTACATCACCGCCCTGGTGGCCGGCCCGTACCACGTGGAGCGCGACGAGTACGTCGCCGACGGCCAGCGCATCCCGCTCGGCGCCTACTGCCGGGCCAGCCTCGCCGAGCACTTCGACGCCGACGCGATCTTCGAGGTCACCAAGCAGGGCTTCGACTTCTTCCGCCGCGCCTTCGCCCGGCCGTACCCCTTCGACAAGTACGACCAGCTGTTCGTGCCGGAGTTCAACGCGGGTGCCATGGAGAACGCCGGCTGCGTCACGTTCCTGGAGGACTACGTCTTCCGGTCGCGGGTCACCGACGCCGCCTACGAGCGCCGCGCCGAGACGATCCTGCACGAGATGGCGCACATGTGGTTCGGCGACCTGGTCACCATGCGCTGGTGGGACGACCTGTGGCTGAACGAGTCGTTCGCGACGTACATGAGCGTGCTCTGCCAGTCGGAGGCCACCCGGTGGACGGGCGCCTGGACGACCTTCGCGAACCTCTGGAAGACCTGGGCGTACCGCCAGGACCAGCTCCCGTCGACCCACCCGATCTCCGCCGACATCCCCGACATCCGGGCGGTCGAGGTCAACTTCGACGGCATCACGTACGCCAAGGGCGCCAGCGTCCTGAAGCAGCTCGTCGCCTACGTCGGGCGTGACAACTTCTTCAGCGGCGTCCGCGCCTACTTCGACCGGCACGCGTGGGGCAACACCTCGCTGTCCGACCTGCTCGACGCCCTCGAGGAGACCTCGGGCCGCGACCTGACCTCCTGGTCGAAGGAGTGGCTGGAGACGGCCGGCGTCAACACGCTGCGCCCGTCGTACGAGGTCGACGACGAGGGCCGCTTCACCTCGTTCGCGGTGCTGCAGGAGGCGCCGGAGAACCACCCGACGCTGCGCTCGCACCGCGTGGCGATCGGCCTGTACGACCGCACCGACAAGGGCATCGTGCGGCGCAGGCGCGTCGAGCTCGACGTCGTCGGCGCCCGTACGGAGGTCGCCGAGCTGGTCGGCGAGAGCCGCCCGGACCTGGTCCTGGTCAACGACGACGACCTGACCTACGCCAAGGTCCGCCTCGACGAGCACTCGCTGCGCACCCTCGTCGACGGCATCGGGGAGATCACCGAGGGCCTGCCGCGGGCGCTGTGCTGGTCGGCGGCCTGGGACATGTGCCGTGACGCCGAGCTGGCCGCGCGCGACTACGTCCGGCTGGTGCTGTCCGGCATCCGCGGCGTCACCGACGTGTCGGTGGCCCAGACGCTGCTGCGGCAGGCGCGGCTGGCCACCTCGCAGTACGCCGACCCCGCGTGGCGGGAGACCGGCTACCGCCTGCTCGCCGACGAGCTGCACACGCTGCTGTCCGAGGCCGAGCCCGGCTCGGACTGGCAGCTCGCCTACACCCAGGCGTTCGTGTCGGTGGCCACCTCCGACGAGCACGTCGCGTACGTCCGCGGCCTCCTCGACGGGTCCACCACGCTGGACGGCCTGGTCGTCGACACGGACCTGCGCTGGTCGCTGCTGCGCCGTCTCGTCGTCCGCGGCGCGGCCGGCGAGGAGGAGGTCGAGGCGGAGCTGCGCCGCGACGCGACCGCCGCGGGCGAGCGGCACGCCGTCGCCGGCCGCGCCGCGATCCCGACCGCCGAGGCCAAGGCCGCGGCGTGGGAGCGCATCATCGGCGGCGAGCTGCCGAACGCGCTGTACCGCGCCACGCTCGGCGGCTTCGTCGACACCGACGACATCTCGCTGCTGGAGCCGTACGTCGAGAAGTACTTCGCCGAGGTCGGCCGCGTCTGGTCCTCGTGGTCCAGCGACATGGCCAGCACGTTCGCCGAGACCGCCTACCCGTTCCTGGTGATCTCGCCGGCCACGATCGACCGCACCACGGCGTACCTCGAGGCGGAGAACCCGCCGTCGGCCCTGCGCCGCCTCCTCATCGAGGGGCGCGACGGCGTCGCCCGTGCCCTGCGGGCGCGGGAGAAGGACCGCCAGAGCGCGTAGGGAGTGCGTGGAGAAGGCCCGGCCGGTTCCCGGCCGGGCCTTTTCCACGCGATCAGACGTGATGGGCGGCGCGCCCCGTCAGGCGTGGTGGGCCGCGCGCCCGTCAGGCGGCCCCCGTCAGGCGTTGTAGGCGGCGGCCGACCGCTGGCGCTGCCGCTGCCGGGTGCCGAGGACGTGCTCGACCAGGGTGATGAGCACCTGCTTGACCGACTCCCGCTCCCGGGCGTCGCAGGTGATCACCGGCACGTGCGGGTCGAGGTCGAGCGCGCCCCGGACCGCGTCGATGTCGGGCTGGGCAGCGCCCTCGAAGCGGTTGAGCCCGACGATGAACGGCATGCCGCGGCGCTCGAAGAAGTCGATCGAGGAGAAGCAGTCCGCCAGCCGCCGGGTGTCGGCGAGGACGACCGCGCCGATCGCGCCGACGGCCAGTTCGTCCCACATGAACCAGAACCGCTTCTGCCCCGGCGTACCGAAGACGTAGAGGACGAGCCCGTCGCCGAGCGTGATACGGCCGAAGTCCATCGCCACGGTCGTGGTGGTCTTCTGCTCGACGCCGGAGGTGTCGTCGACGCCGACGCTCTGGGAGGTGAGCATCTCCTCGGTGCGCAGCGTCTGGATCTCACTGACCGTGTTGACCAGGGTGGTCTTGCCCGCCCCGAATCCACCGGCGACCAGCACCTTGACCGCGAGCTGGGTTCCCATCTGCATTTTCTCAGTACCCGCTTTCACTGGAACGGGCGCCGTGGTGGAGGCGCGAGGAGACGGCGTCCGCGTCCGGGGCCATGGCTGCGGCGAGCCAGGGCAGCCAGTCGGAAGTGCCGGTCGGTACGGCCCGCTGCGGCGTCACTAGCAAATCTCCTCTTCCTGCCTTTGTCCTGATATGTCGCCCGACGTACGCGGGCGGATCACCCGGCCCGTACAGGAGCGTCACCCGGCTCGTCACCCTGACCGCCGTCGCGGCCGGCCGGGCCACATGATCGCTGCGGCGGCACGGAAACCGGACGATCGCCGTGTCAGCCGACATGATCTCACTGAGAGCGAACCAAGATCCACCGATTGGAATACGGATTTGTAACTGCACCGGTCGGTTCGCCGCGGGCAGCGGCGATGTCCCCATGGCATGGCAAAGTGAACGGGTGGAGACGGCACGGGAAGTACTCACGACACTCGCCAGGCGCTACGCCTTCGGGGACCTCGCCGCATTGTGCGAGGCCGGGGCCGCGGGGCTACGACCGGACATCGCCGCCGAGGTCCGGCTGCTGTGCTCGTTCGGCCAGCGGCTGATCGACCTGGACGCCGAGGACTTCGGCGTACCGGAGGTCACCGGCGACCCGGTCGTCGACGCCCACAAGGTGCCCGACCACCTGCTCTCCCGCGCCCGGGCCAGCAGGATGCCCCAGTCGGCCAAGGAGCGCACGCGCGGCGCCCTGCGGACGCTGCGCCCGGCGTACGGCCTGCTGCTCGAGGTGATCGAGGCGCGGTGGCGGCGGCGGGAGATGGCGGCCCTGGTCGCCGCCCTGCACATCGCCTCGGAGTACCTCCCGCTGCTGGCCTGGGAGCCGGTCCTCGGCCACGCGGGCGACCCGGCGCTACTGCCGGCGGCGGTCGGCGGCGACGGCAGCAGGTTCGGCATCATGCCGCAGCCGGGCCGGCCCCGCGAGTGCGACCTGACGCGCCCCGAACAGTCCGCCGCCGAGCGCGCGCTGCGGGTGGCCGGTGAGCCCGGCCCCGGATGGCGGGCCTACCTCGACCGCCAGCACAGCACGCTCGCGTCCGCCCTCGGCCGCTGCGCGGGGTCCTGCCGCACCCCCTGCGACGTGATCGGGCGCCTGTCCCCCGACGTGCTGGAGGCCCTGACCGCCCGGTGCCGGCTGGCCCAGGAGTTCGCCGACGGCGCGCTCGTGCGGCTGCGCCACGCGGCGCCCGTCGGGCACGGCTTCGGGGTGCCCAGCCCCGAGGAGGTCGAGGAGGCGTGGGCGCGCACCCGCAGGTCGGTCGGCAACCAGCCGCTCGGCCGCGCGGTCACCGAGCCCAGCACCGTCTACTGCCTGCCCGGCCTGCCCGAACTGTTCTCCGCGGCAGCCGGGCGGCCGATCCTGCCGGACACCCTGCTGCACGACGTCGCGGCCCGCATCGTCGCGATCCTGGAGCGTTGACCGAGACCCGGCCGAGCGGCGCGGGTGACCCGTCAGCCCAGGACGGCATCGAGTGCCGCGCCGGCCGGAGACGGCCGGGCCGCCCGAGCGGGGCCGGCGGCCCGCGTCCCGCGTCGGCCCGGGACCGGACCACGCCGGCGACCCGTTTCAGCCCAGGACCGGGCCGAGCGGCGCCGGCGGCCCGTTTCAGCCCAGGACCGGGCCGAGGGCGGCCGGCAGGCGCGGGTGGCGGGGGAGGTCGTCGAGCAGCACCGGGTGGCCGGCGGCGTCGGCGAGGGGGATCCGCCAGTTCGGATACTCGTCCGTCGTCCCCGGCTGGTTCTGCGTGCGGCGCTCGCCGACCGCGTCCGCCAGCGAGACGCCGACCAGCCGCGCCGGCGTGCGCGCGAGGAACGCGTGCAGCGCCGCCGTCATGTCCGCGGTGTCGAGGCCGAGCGAGGTCAGCAGCTCCTTCCACTCGCCCAGGAAGCGGGCGAGCTCGCCGTACTCGTCGGCCGCCGGACGGGTGAGCAGGCCGAGGCGCTCCCGCAGGGCGATGTGGTCGCCGTTCAGGAACCCGTCGATGGGCGGCATGTCGTGGGTGCCCACGGTGGCCAGGCACAGCTCGCGCCACCGCTCCGGCGGCAGCGGGGCGCCCTTCTCGTCGCGCTCGAACCACGCCATCGACGTGCCGAACACCCCGCGCTCGGCGAACACGTCCCTCATGTACGCCGCGACGGTGCCGAGGTCCTCGCCGACGACGACCGCCCCGGACTCGTGCGCCTCGTACAGCAGCACGCCCAGCAGGTCGCCGTAGGGGTACGAGACGTACGTCCCCTCGGCCGGGGAGGCGCCCCGCGGCACCCACCACAGCCGGAAGACCTGCATCGCGTGGTCGAGCCGGAGCCCGCCCGCGTGCCGCAGGACGTGGCGCAGCATCTCGCGGTACGGCGCGTAGCCCGTCGCCGCGAGCCGCTGCGGGTGCCAGGGCGGCTGCCCCCAGTCCTGGCCGCGCTGGTTGAACTCGTCCGGCGGCGCCCCCACGCTCATCCCCGAGGCGAACAGGTCCTGGTACGCCCACGCGTCCGCCCCGCCGGGGTCGACCCCGACGGCCAGGTCGTGCACGATCCCCAGGGGCATGCCGGCCGCGCGCGCGGCGTCCTGGACGGCGGTGAGCTGCTCGTCGAGCCACCACTGCAGCCTGCGGTGGAACTCCACGCGGTCCGCGCGCCGTTCGCGTTCGGCCGCGACCGCCGCGGACCGGGGGTCGTGCAGCTCGGCCGGCCAGGACGGCCAGTACGACCCGTGCTCCTCCGCCAGCGCGGACCAGGTCGCGAACGCGGTCAGCGCCTCGCCCTCGCGTTCGCGGAACGCGGCGTACGCCACCGCGCGGTCCGGCGTGAGCGGCACGGCGGCCAGGAGTTCCAGCGCCGCCCGCTTGGCCGTCCAGGCCGCGTCCCGGTCGATCTCGTCGGTCCCCTCCGACCGGGCCCGCTGCGGCCCGGCGAGCTCGTCGATCCGGCGCCGCGCCTCCGGGTCCGCCGCGGCGTACTCGGGGATCTCCTCCGGCCGCAGGTAGAGCGGGCTGGTGTAGCGGCGGCTCATCGGCAGGTACGGCGACGGCCGGACCGGCGGCGCCGGCTCCCCCGCGTGCAGCGGGTTGACGAGGACGAAGCCCGCGCCCAGCTCGCCGCCGCTCCAGGCGGCCAGCTCCCGCAGGTCGGCGAGGTCGCCCATGCCCCAGGACCGGCTCGACCGGACGGAGTAGAGCTGGGCCATCAGGCCCCACTCGCGCCCGCCCGGGTCCGGAGCCCGCGACGGAGCGACGAGCAGCGGCGCGACCTCCTCACGCTCGCCGCGCCGGGCCCGTACGCGATGCCAGCCGAGCGGTGTCCCGGACGGCAGCCGGTACGCCGTGCGGAATCCCAGGGCCTCCGCCGCCGAGGCGGGCGGCCGCCCCGCCACGGCGGCGGGGGCCGGCTCCCCAGGGACGGAGGCCGCCTCGCCCGGGGCGGTGGCCGCTTCGCCGGGAGGCGAGGCCGGCTCCCCTGGGCCGAGAGGCAGCTCCTCGCCGGTCGCGAGTTCGATCCGGATCTCGGCGTCGTCCGCCGCGAGGAGGGCCTCCCCGGCGAAGACGACGGCGGTGGGCGGGAGCAGCCGGGAACGGCGCTCCCGGTCGATCCGCTCCCGCTCCCGGCGTACGGCCTCCGGCGAGGACACGTCCGCGCCCAGCGCGGTGAGCACCGCCCTGATCGTCGTTTCCGGCACGTCGGCCGGCCGGCCCCGCCAGTCCGTGTAGGAGGTCTCGACGCCGTACGCGGCGGCCAGCGCGTTCAGGTCCTCGGTGCCCTCTGCCACGATGTCCTCTCCCACGCCGCCCCCGTCCTCGCCGGTTCTCACGATGGGTACGATGCCCCGTCGTTCAGTCCCAAATCGGGGGATGGCGATGCGCCCACGGACGGGCCTCCTCCAGCTGCGCCGACAGGGCGATCAGCGTGGCCTCGTCGCCCATCCGGCCGGCGAGCATGACGCCGATCGGCAGGCCGCCGTCGGTCCAGTGCAGGGGGACGTTGACCGCGGGCTGGCCGGTGACGTTGTAGACCGAGGTGAACGGCGTGAACAGCGTCTGCCGCACGAAGTTCTCCTCGGGCCCGACCTCGTCGAAGTGGCCGACGGGGACGGGCGGCAGCGCGAGGGTCGGCTGCAGGATGACGTCGTAGCGGTCGAGGGCCGGCAGCCCGGCCCGTACGGCCAGCTGCAGGGCCGCCTGGGCGCGGAGCAGCTGCGTCGCGCGGATCGCGTTGCCGCGCTCGCGGAGCCACCGGGTGAGCGGGCGCAGCAGCTCCTCCTTCTCGGGCGAAACCGGGGTCATCGTGGCCATGGACGCCCAGAGGACTTCGAAGTGGGGCATCAGCTCCTGCTTCCACGGCGGGTCGATGTCCTCCACCTCATGGCCCAGCTCCGCGAGCAGCTCGCTCGCCTCCTCGTACGCGGCCAGGCAGTCGGGGTGCACCCGGGCGTCGGGGACCGGCGGGACGGCGCTGCGCCCGATCCGCAGGCGGCCCGGCGCCCGGTCGGCGGCCTCGAGGAAGGTGCCCTCCGGGGGCGCGGCGTGGTACATGTCGCCTGGAGCGTTCCCGGCCATGACGTCCAGGAGCAGGGCGGCGTCCCGTACGTTCCGGGCGATCGGGCCGCTGGTCGCCAGGCCGACGAGGTCGGGGACGATCGGGCCCGGGCTGATGCGGCCGCGCGTCGGCTTGATCCCGAAGAGGCCGCACACGCTGGCCGGGATCCGGATGGACCCGCCCCCGTCGCTGCCGTGCGCGGCGGGCGCGAGGCCGGCGGCGACCGCCGCGGCGGCGCCCCCGCTGGACCCTCCGGCGGAGCGCTCGAGGTCCCACGGCGTACGCGCGGGAGGCGCCACGTCGTTTTCGGTGTAACAGGGCAGTCCGAATTCTGGCGTATTGGTCTTCCCTAGGAGAATCGTCCCTGCTCGGCGCAGAAAAGCGACGACGTTGTCGTCGGTGAATGCGGTGAAGTCGGCAAAGGCCGCCGAACCGAGCGTCGTGCGTACGTCCTTGACCATGTTGAGGTCCTTGACCGGGATCGGCACGCCGAGCAGCGGAGCCTCCTCGCCGGCCATGACCGCCCGCTCCGCCGCCTTGGCCTGGTCACGCGCGAGGTCGTCGGTCACGGTGACGTAGGCGCCGACGCGGTCGGAGAGACGGTCGATGCGGTCGAGGTAGTGCTCGGCGATGTCGACGGGCGAGAGCTCCCCGCCGCGGATCGCGGCGGCCTGCTCCCGAACGCTGAGGTGATGAATATGCGTCACAAGTGAAAACGGTACGCCCACCGAAAGTTGCAGCAGAGCAGTAGGGGATGGGATTTATCTACCCGGGTAACATGCCACTGAACCGCGCGTGCGCGGAGACAAAAGTATCAACCGGACACGACTATGCACTCGGCTCAAGCTCTGGTTACGCTTCGCAGCAAGGAAGATCATGTGTGCTGCAGTCCATCGAGCACGGAGTGTCGACAATGGCCAGTGTGGAGCGAGGCGAGTCCACTCAGACGTCCACACGCGAGCACCCCGACGACGAACGTCCGATCGAGCTGCCCGGCGAGGAAGGCTCGGCCGAACGTCCTGACGAGGGACGCCCGCCCAGGCGGCGGAGGGAGCAGGCGGCGATCGGAGGCCGGATCAGCGATCCACAGATCCAACGCTGGATGATCCGGGCGGGCGCGGCCGCCGTGCTGGGCCTGCTGTTCGCGATCATCTTCGAGATCCGGATCGGCCTGGCCGTGGCGGTGCTCACCGTGATCGTCGACGTGGTCCGGCGGTCCCGTCAGCATTCCAGCGTCGAGGCGTGGCGCAAGCCGTCGGTCGCGGAGCGCCGGACCGAACGGCAGTTGCGGGGCATGGAGAAGGCCGGCTACCGCACCCTGCACGCCCGCGCGGTCCCCCGCGACGAGGAGGGCGTCAGCGACGGGCAGATCGACCATCTCGTCATCGGGCCGACCGGCGTGTACGCCGTCGACTCGGAGAAGTGGGACAAGCGGCTGCCCGTGCGCGCGCTGTCGCACCGCAAGCTGTTCCTCGGACCGTTCAACAAGAAGGAGCGCCTCGACGAGGCCCGCTGGGAGGCCGACCAGGCGAGCAAGCTGATCAGCGCGGAGCTCGGCTACGAGGTGCCGGTGCAGCCGTCGCTGGCCATCTACGGCCCGGCGATCTCCTGGAAGGTCCTGATGGTGCGCAACGTCGACGTCTACTCCGGCGGGCGGGCCCGCAACTATCTGCGCCGCAGGCCCAAGATCCTCACCGCGGTGGACATCGAGCGGATCTACAACGCCGCCGAGCGCGTCCTGCCCCCGAAGTACCCCGACGCCGACCCGGACTGATCTCCCGTCCCCTGTGCCAGGGGACCCGATCGGGCGACCCGGATGTCTCGGAAACTGAGACCACCGTCTCATCCGGGCCGCCGACCCCATACGATCGAACCCTGAGCACAAACGATGGGAGAGGCAGATGCCCCCGCTGAGGTCACGAACGGTCACGCACGGCAGGAACATGGCGGGCGCCCGGGCCCTCCTCCGGGCCACCGGCGTAGCGCGCGAGGACTTCGGCAAACCCATCATCGCGGTCGCCAACAGCTTCACCGAGTTCGTCCCCGGCCACGTCCATCTGCGCGAGGTCGGCCAGGTCGTCGCCGCCGCGGTGAAGGAGGCGGGCGGCGTCCCGCGCGAGTTCAACACGATCGCGGTCGACGACGGCATCGCGATGGGCCACGGCGGCATGCTCTACTCGCTGCCGTCCCGGGAGCTGATCGCCGACGCGGTCGAGTACATGGTCAACGCGCACTGCGCCGACGCGCTGATCTGCGTCTCGAACTGCGACAAGATCACGCCGGGCATGCTGATCGCCGCCATGCGGCTCAACATCCCGACCGTGTTCGTCTCCGGCGGGCCGATGGAGGCGGGCAAGCCGGTCGACGGCACGACCAAGCTCGACCTGATCGACCCGATGATCGCCTCCGCGGACGAGTCGGTCTCCGACGAGACGCTCGCCCAGATGGAGGAGAACGCCTGCCCGACCTGCGGGTCCTGCTCGGGCATGTTCACCGCCAACTCGATGAACTGCCTGACCGAGGCGATCGGCCTGTCCCTCCCCGGCAACGGCACGGTCCTGGCGACGCACGCGGACCGCAAGAAGCTCTTCCAGGACGCCGGGCGCCGCGTCGTGGAGATCGCCAACCGCTACTACGCCGAGGACGACGAGTCCGTCCTCCCGCTGAACATCGCGACCCGCGACGCGTTCGAGAACGCCATGGCCCTCGACGTGGCGATGGGCGGCTCGACCAACACGATCCTGCACCTGCTCGCCGCGGCCCGCGAGGCCGGTGTCGACTTCGGCCTGAAGGAGATCGACGAGCTCTCCCGCCGGGTGCCCTGCATCTGCAAGGTCGCCCCGGCCACCGCGAAGTACCACATCGAGGACGTCCACCGGGCGGGCGGCATCCCCGCCATCCTCGGCGAGCTCGACCGGGCCGGGCTGCTCAACCGCACGGTCCACACGATCCACAGCGGGTCGCTGGGCGAGTTCCTCGAGGCGCACGACGTCCGCTCCCCCAAGGTCCGGCCCGAGGCCGTGGAGCTGTTCCACGCCGCGCCGGGCGGGGTCCGCACGACGAAGCCGTACAGCCAGAACAACCGCTGGCAGGAGCTCGACCTCGACCGCGAGCAGGGCTGCATCCGCGACGTCGAACACGCCTACACCAAGGACGGCGGCCTGGCCGTGCTCTACGGCAACCTCGCCGTCGAGGGTGCGGTCGTCAAGACCGCCGGCGTCGAGGAGGCCCTGTGGACCTTCGAGGGCCCGGCGGTCGTCTTCGAGAGCCAGGAGGACGCGGTCGAGGGCATCCTCGGCAACCGGGTCAAGCCCGGTGACGTCGTCGTCATCCGCTACGAGGGCCCCAAGGGCGGTCCGGGCATGCAGGAGATGCTGTACCCGACGTCGTTCCTCAAGGGCCGCGGGCTCGGCAAGGCCTGCGCGCTGATCACCGACGGGCGCTTCTCCGGCGGCACCAGCGGTCTGTCCATCGGCCACGCCTCCCCGGAGGCCGCGGCCGGCGGTGACATCGCCCTGGTGGAGGACGGCGACCGGATCGTCATCGACATCCCGCGCCGCGAGCTCCGCCTCGACGTGCCGGCCGACGAGCTGCAGGCGCGCCGCGAGCGCCTGCTGAAGGAGCTGGGCTCCTTCCGGCCCCGCGACCGGCACCGCCCGGTCAGCGCCGCGCTGCAGGCGTACGCCGCGATGGCCACGTCCGCCTCCACCGGCGCCGCCCGCGACATCTCCCAGCTCGGCGGCTGACCTCCGCGGAAGACAACACCACGAACGAGACCGCCCCGCCCGGATCATCCGGGCGGGGCGTCGTCGTTCTCGGGGACCGGGCTCAGCCGCGGGTGGCGCCGACGAACTGCATCAGGCCGTACGACCGCTGGCGAAGGCCGGCGAAGCCGCGGCCTCGCAGGGCGTAGCAGAGGTCGTCGGCGCCGAACATCCGGATCCCGGCCAGCCGCCCGAGCACGGAACTGCCCATGCCGATCACGGGCACGTCCGGTCTCCGGGTCGTGAGGAACACGGCCCGCCCGCCGGGCCTGAGCACGCGGGTGATGCCGTCGACCGCCGCCCACGGGTCGTCGAAGAGGTAGAGGCCGCCGAAGCAGCACACCGCGTCGAACGTCCCGTCGCCGAACGGCAGGTCCGCCGCGTCGCCGCGGACGTACGCGACGTCGGCGGCGCCGTTCTCACCGCGGGGGCTCGGCCGCGCCGTGTCGGCCACGGCGCGGTCGAGCATGGTCGCGGCGGCGTCGATGCCCACGACGAGCCCGTGGCCCGTCATCCCGGCCGCCAGCGCGCGGGTGATGTTGCCCGGGCCGCAGGCCACGTCCAGCACGGTGCCGTCCGGGATCGCGGCCAGGTCGAGCCAGTCGCGCGCGAGGGCGTACTCCTCCTCGATGTCCGGGCCGAGCGGGCCCTTGAACACCCCGAACATCACCGGCCGCCACAGGTCCTCGTAGATCTTCGGCAGGAAACCGGAGCGCATCAGGCGCTGCGCGAACGTGTCGTGCGGCCGTGCCCCCTCGCCGAGAAGGTCGAGGTAGCCGCGCGACACGTCCGGCTCCGCCGGAGGCCGGTCCAGCAGCGGCAGGACGCGGTCGACGGCGTTCGACCGGACTCCCCCGCTCGCCTCGCTCATGGCCGCGGAGCCTCCTCCTGGATCGTGAGCCCGGTGTGGGCGGCCATGAAGGACAGCGTGTCCACGCTGAGCTCGATCGAACGGCTGACGGCGCGGGCGCCGTGCCCGACCTCGGCCTCGTTGCGCAGGAGGATCGGCCCGCCGTCCTCCGCGCAGGCGTGCTGGAGCGCCGCGCACATCTTGCGGGCGTGCAGGGGGTCGACGCGGGTGTCGCTCTCGAACACGGTGAACAGGGTCGCCGGGTAGGCGACGCCCTCCCGCACGTGGTGGTACGGGGAGTAGGCGTACAGCCAGCCGAACTGCTCGGGGTCCTCGGCGGAGCCGTACTCGACGTTCCAGGTCTGGCCGAGGCCGAACCGCTCGTACCGCACCATGTCGAGCAGCGGCGCCGAGCAGACGGCCGCGGCGTACAGGTCGGGCCGCTGAGTGATCGCGGCGCCGACGAGCAGCCCGCCGTTGGAGCCACCGGAGATCGCCAGCCGGTCCGCCGTGGTCCACCCGTCGGCGATCAGCTTCTCGGCGGCGGCGTGGAAGTCGTCGAAGACGTTCTGCTTCTCGCCCAGCATCCCGGCGCGGTGCCACTCCTCGCCCTCTTCGGATCCGCCGCGCAGGTTGGCGACGACGTACACGCCGCCGGCCTCGACCCAGGCGAGCGTCCCGGCGGAGTAGGCGGGGGTCAGCGGGACGTTGAAGCCGCCATAGCCGTACAGAATCGTCGGCCGGGGCTCGCCCGGCGCCGCGTCGGCGCGGGCGACGATCAGCATGCGGACCTCGGTGCCGTCCTTGGAGGTGTACGTCACCTGGCGCGCCTCGACGTCGGGCACGTCGACGGTGCCGGGCGGGGCCGCCCACAGCGTCGTCTCGCCCGTGACGGCGTCGAAGTGGTACACCGACGACGGCGCCGTGTGGTCGACGTAGGTGAACCACGCCTCATGGCCGCCCTCGGGGCGTTCGACGATCCCGCCGATCGAGCCGAGACCGGGCACCGGAACCTCGCCGATCCGCTCCCCGGTCGCCAGGTCGTGGATGGTGATCTCGCTGATCGCGTGGCGCGTCCATCCCGCGAGGAGGAGCGGCCGGTCGAGTTCGTCGAGGATCGCGAAGTCGGAGAGGACCGCCTCGGCGTCCTCGGGGATCAGGTCGCGCCAGGTGCCGGGCGACACGTCGGCCGGGTCGGCGACGCAGAGCCGTCCGCGCGGGGCGTCCAGGTCGGTGAAGGTGTACGCGCGGCCGTCGCGCCCGACGTGCACGCCGGTCTCGGCGTCGATCCCCTCCTGGACCACCCGCAGCTCCGGGGCCTCCGCCGCGGAGGCGCCCAGGTCGGCGATCCACAGGTCGTTGCGCGGCGCGGTCCCCTGGGAGGAGGACAGGGTCAGCCAGCGGCCGTCGCGGCTGACGCTGACGCCGTAGTAATTGGTCTTCTCCCGCCCCTCGCCGAAGATCATCACATCGTCGGTCTCGGGGTCGGTCCCGACCCGGTGCAGGTACACGCGACGGTGGTACTGGTCCTCCCCCGCCGGGACCTGGTCGGCGGGGAGCCGGCGGACGTAGTAGTACGCCTCGCCGCCCGGCAGCCACGCGACGGGCGTGTAGCGGCACCGCTCGATCGGCCCCTCGACCGTCTCGCCGGTGGCGACGTCCATCACGTACAGCTTGGACTCCTCGTCACCGCCGTGGGACAGCTGGTAGGCCAGCAGGCGGCCCTCCTTGTCCGGCTGCCAGGAGTCCAGCGTCGTCGTGTGCGTCGGGTCGAGCGCCATCGGGTCGATCAGTGCCCGCTCCTCGCCGCCGGGGTCGACGGTGTACAGGACGGCGTGCTCCTGCTCCGCGGTGCGGCGCATGAAGAACCGGCGCTCGCCCCGCCACACCGGCGCGCCGACGCTGCCGGCGCCGAGCAGCTCGCGCGTCCGGGTCCGCAGCCGGTCCCGGCCGGGCAGGTCGTCGACCTCGCGGTGGAACAGTTCGTCCTGGGCCGTCAGCCACTTCTTGGTGTCGTCGGCGTTCGGATCCTCCAGCCACCGGTAGGGATCGGCGACGCGATGACCGTGGATCTCCTCCACGATGTCCTGACGATGCGCGGACGGGTACGGCGGTCGGCTCATGAGTCGCACTTTACGAGGTCGCCGGAGCGGCCCGTGCGTGGCGTGGCGCTTTCCCCCCGGTCGCCGCACCGAGAAAGATGTGGGGCGCGTCTTTCCACGTCGATCGGGGGGAACAATGGAAGACACGCACGACCCGTCCAGGCCGGCCGCACGAAGAGGCGGCCGCCGCCGTACGGCGCTGGTCGCGGTCCCGGGGCTGGCCGTGGCCGGCCTCGCCGCCACGGTCCTGGCCGGTGGGCCCGCGCACGCGCGCACACCGCAGCCGCCGCGCCCGGCGCCGCAGCAGCACGGGGGCCCGGCGCACCCGGGACACACGGCGCAGCCGTCACCGTCGCCGTCCCAGTCGCCGTCGCGTTCGGCGCAGCCGACGCGCTCGCCCTCCCAGACGGCCCGGCCGTCGCAGGAGGGATCACGGCACTCTCGGGAGGCGGGGAACGAGCACCGGGCGAAGGGGGCGGAGCTGCACCTCGTGTTCGACCGGCCCGAGGCCGCCGGGGACTCCGGCGTCCTCTGGCGCTGGACGCTCGTGAACGAGGGGGCCGGCGCCGCCGACGACGTCGTCGCGACCCAGAAGGTCACCTCCGGCCACAAGATCCTCGGGCTCTCGAAGCCCTGCGCGCCGGACCACGAGACGGTCGTGTGCCGGTACGACACGATCGGCGCCGGTGACAGGCGCGCCGGCTGGATCAAGACCTCGGGCAGCCTCAAGGGCGGCCCGCTGCGCGTCGACGCGAAGATGACGTGGCGCGACCGGCCGACCGCCGCGGACACCGGAACCGAGGGGAACCACCACCCGGGCCACTGAGCCGACCGCTTTACCACGTGAGCCGCCTCCCAGGCGCGCTTCCAGCGAATACCCCGATTTATGGGGTAGCGAAATCGGCATCTCAACAGCCACACTGATTGCAACTCGGGTATCACCCGTGAGGAGGTCCTCGTGGCGGGTGCGCTGGTGAGAACGATCGACGAGCCTCATACCGAGGCGCGCTGGAGCGCGGCCCGGGAGGCGGCCGGCACCTGCGACACAGGGGCCGTCTGATGAGACAGGTCCTCCTGCTCAACGCGACGTACGAGCCCCTGACCACCCTCCCGATGCGGCGTGCCGTCTGCCTGGTCCTGCGGGAGAAGGCGGAGATCGTCCACCACGACGCCTCCGGGGCCCGGCTGCACTCGGCCTCCGTCGTCGTCGAGATGCCGTCGGTGATACGGCTGCTGCGCTACGTCCGGATCCCGTACCGACAACGCGTGCCGCTCACCCGGGCGGCGCTCATGCGACGCGACAACTTCCGGTGCGCCTACTGCGGCCTTCGCGCGGAGACGATCGACCACGTCATCCCGCGCAGTCGCGGCGGCTTGCACATCTGGGAGAACTGCGTCGCCTCCTGCATGCCTTGCAACCATCGCAAGGCCGACAAGCTCCTTGAAGAAATCGGCTGGAAGCTGCGTTTCGTCCCGTCCGTTCCGCGCGGGGCGCACTGGCGGCTGATCGGCCTGATCAACGACGGCGACCCCCAGTGGGCGCCCTACGTCTCCGAACCCGCGGCCTGATCGCTCCGAGCGGCGGACGGGGCATGACGGACGGGCGGTGACGTCGTACGCTGTGGCCGTGCCACGTTACGACTACCGCTGCCGCGCCTGTGGCGCGACGTTCGAGGTGTCCCGCCCGATGGCCGAGGCGTCCGCCCCGGCCGCGTGCCCCGACGGCCACGACGACACGGTGAAGCTGCTGTCCACGGTGGCGGTCACCGGCGGTGCCGCGGCCCCGCCCAGTGGCGGCGGTGGCTGCTGCGGAGGCGGCTGCTGCGGCTGACCCCGAGCGCGGCGGGTCCTGCGGATCCTCCTCGGCGCCGAGCCGACGGCCCGGGTCGGTCGCTCTACGGCCCTCGTCACTCTCGGGCGGCGGCGAGCGCCACCGGTGAGGTGCGGGTCGCCGACAGCGTGCTCCAGGCGCTCGCCGCGCCGGTCACGATGAACGCGCCGGGCACCAGCAGGCCCAGCAGTTCCCACGGCACCGCGACGAACGGACGGCCGGCGGCCTGTGCGGACGCGGTGCCGAGCCCGGCCAGCGCGCCCGCCGCCACGAGCAGCCCGAGGAAGACGCCGATCGCGGTCACCGCCGCCGCCTCGATCAGCGCCATTCGCACGACCTGCGGCCGGCTCATCCCGGTGAGTCGCACGACGGCGAACTCCTCCGCGCGCTCGGCACCGGCGATCACCACCGCGTTGACGACCGGGTCCTCGCCTACCTGCGGAGCGGCGCCGGCGGATGAGGCAGGGCGCCCCGGTCTTGACGTGAGCGGCGGCGGGGTGGCACCGCCGCCTCTCACGGCCCCCTTCTCCGAGCCGGACGTCCGCCGCGCGGACACGGGCTCGAAGTCGTCAACACCGCACGGCCTCAGCACGGCCGGCGGCCCCGGAGTCGCCTGAGCGACCCGTGTCGCGGCCGACGACCCTCGATCACCTGGACGGTCCCAGATCATCCGGGCGGCCCGGGATCACTCGGGCGGCCTCGTGTCGTGGCCGACGGACACCGCGTACGGGCGGCTTCCCCCCGCCAGGGCACCGCCCGTACGCGGCGCTCACCCCTCCGGGCCGGCGCGTCCGCGCGGAGTGTCGCCGTCCAGGTGCTTCTCGAGGTAGACGGTGACGGTGCCGCCGGTGACCTTGCGGTCGACCTCCCGCCAGGCGAACGCGCGGTACAGCGCGAGCGCCGCCCGCTGGCGCACCGTCGTGTCGGCCCGGAGCACGCGGTAGCCGAGCTCGGCCGCGCGCTGCTGCAGCACGGTGACGAGCACCGTGCCGTAGCCCCGGCCCTGCAGGTCCGGCCGGACCCGCAGGCGCACCATCTCGGCGGTGACATCGTCGACGCGCCGCAGCCCGCCGAGCGCCGCCACCTCGCCCCGCACCTCTCCGACGAGGAACTCCCCTCGGTCCCGGAGGTAGATCTCCTCGATGCGCGCGAAGTCGTCGTCGTAGTACACGCCGTCGCCCGGACGCACCCCCACCCGGAACAGGCACTCCTGGTGGAGGGCGAACACCGCCTGGTGGTCACGGGCGGTGTAGCGCCGCAGGCGGAGGCCGGCGAACTCCCACTCGGGGGGTTCGTACGACAGCCGCTGCACGCTCGCCGAGATGCCTCCCGGCAGGCGGGCCACCCGTCAGGCCTGCTTTCGGGTGATGCCCGCCGTGGCCGGGGGGCCGGCGAGCGCGTCACGGAACTCCTGGGCTGCCCGGATGTCTCCGTACTGGGAGACGACCGCGCTGGCGAGCTGACGGGCCCGGTGGATGACGATGTCGGTCCGGTGCGCGGCGGACACCGCGAGGATGGTCTCCTTTGCGGTGCGCAGCGCCTCTTCGGGCTCTCCTTCCTGGAGCCGGCACGACGCTCGGTCGAGCCAGATCAGCGTGCGGTCGAGCTCCTCGGTCGCGGGATAGAGCGTCAGCGCCTTGCGGAGCGTCTCGTCGGCGTTCCCGTGGTCGCCGAGGTTGGTGTAGGTGTCGCCCATGTGGAAGGCCAGTTGGCGCTCGGTGTAGCCGAAGGCGGTGTCCTTCACCTGGTCCTTCCCGAGCTGGGAGAAGACCGTCTGGCCGCGGGCGAGCGCGCGCTTGGCGCTGGGGACCGCCTCGTTACGGCCCCGCTTGACGAGCATGCCGAGGGCACGGGCCTCGACGATCGGCGCCATGGCGCCGGCGACGCTGGGCGCGCGGCCGGCCAGGTCCTGCGCCCGGCGTGCCAGGTGCAGGGCCTCGCGGGGGTCGCCGTAGTACATCGGCACCAGCGACTCGCGCACGCTCACCCAGGCCCGGAGCGCCCGGTCGCCGGTCTCGTCGGCGGCGGTCCGCGCCGTGCGGAAGAACGAGCGGGAGAGCCGGTGGTCGCCGAGATCGATCATGATGACGCCGGACAGGCCGGACAGCTGGGCCGCGATGCGGCACAGGCGCTCCTGCAGCTCGATCGGCTGCCGCTGCTCGCACATGCGGCGGACCTCGCTGAAGTCCAGCAGGACGTCGCAGAGCAGCCGCAGCGGCGGGGTGGACATGTACTGCTGTCCATACCCCTGGACGGTCTCCTCCCACTGGTCGAGCATGGTCGGCGACACCGAGGCGTTGACCAGGGTGTCGTCCATGCGGCGGCGGATGCCGTCCACCGCCCCCAGGATCTGGCCGTCGAGCACCACGCCTGCTCCGGCCAGGAGTTGCAGGAGAGTTCGCCGAAGCACTATGTCCTCCTCGTCTCCGTCCGTGCCGTTCGCCGGGTCTTCGGCGCGGTAGTGGACCCGGGAGAGGTGTGGACCGGAGGTTCGGTCGAATGTGGTCGCCCATTCGCTGCCGCCCGTGACGACGGCCCGCGGCCCGATCACGCTGTCGGGCTCGCGAGCGCCGGTCTCCTGGGCGCCGGCGGGTGGGCGCTCGTGTCGATGTCCGCAGACGCACGGCCCTTGGAAGCCGAGGTCCGGGGGCTCTACGCGGTAGACGCTGCAGAGGTAGTGCAGGTATTCGGGGCCCGGGCGCTTGTAACCGCTCTCGTACGCCGACAGCAGCGTCTCACCGAGCTTGGGGAGTGGTTTTCCCTCCAGCTCGTACAGCGCCCTGACTTGGGCGACGACATCGGACAACGCGATGCCGTGCGCGAGTCGCTGGGCTTTGATCGGACTGGTTCCGAAGATCGGTCCGCATTGATCGTGAATTTCCCGCGCGATGTCCGGTGGCGCGAGGCCCTGGGCCAGCCCTCGGGCGCGGATACGACGTGCCGTATCAGCCTCTTTGCGCGGTGGATCCTTTTTACGGGGATCTGTTACTTCTGTTCTCGGGGGATCTGTCATTCCCGGCCTCCTCGGGGGGAAGAGCCGACCGGATAACTCATGGCCACGAAGATGAAATCTCGCGTACGCAGCGTAACTCTGGCATCGCGATACGCCAACCAGATCAGTCAGAAAGGCGCCCGATACGACCGCACTCCCCATACCGGAGCAGAAAAAGCTTCATCGCCAGTTGAAGAATCTCTACCCGAGTGGACAGATCTTGGTCCCCGGCCGCCGCGAAGGTCCCTTGACCGCTCCTGCAGGGCTTGCGATCCTCGCACCGCGTAACGAGGTGAGTTCATCGTGTGAGCGAGGGAGGCGCGCTCCGTGTTCGACGAACGTCGACTTGGATATCTCGAAGGACTGGTGCGGGAGTTAGGCGAACGCGGCCTGGTGGCCCGCGTGGTCCGCAGCCGTTCCGGCCCGGCGTTCTGCCGGGTCGTCAACCCGGACGCCGCGAGCATGTCGGAGAACGTCACGTGTGCGCCGGCGCCGGACACCCCCGACCAGCGCTCCTGGTACTTCTGGTGGTCCTGGGGCGAGCCGATGCACGAGGTCGACGACCCCTGCGGCGCCGCCGTCAAGGTGGCCCGCGTCCTGGAGGCGCACGGCGCCTAGGGCCCCTCTCGACGTCTCACCGCTACGGACGGTGACCCGAGACGAGGCCCTGTAGATCACCCCGCGGAGCCTGTTGCCAGTGGCGCGGACCGACCGGCTCCGCGGGGCCCGCTCCCGGCGCGCGCCCGCCGGATGGCACCGGGGACGTCCCGGCGTCGCCTACGATCCATCCCGTAGGTTCGCCGGTCCAACGCGGTCGCCCAGCACGGGGACCACCCGGGAGGAAGTCTCGTGTTCGCGCGTCTTGCGATGTCGGTCCTGCCGTCCGTGAGCGGGAAAACGTCGCTCAAAGACGCCTGCAAGACCGACCCGAACTCGATCTCCGAGCACATCACCAAGGGTTGCCAGCTCACCTGGAACCTCACGCACAACGGCGATCTGACCTACTGGTACCACGTCTGGCTCGACGGCAGCAGCCCGATCACCTGGACCGTGAAGCTGATCCTCACGATCGTGATCGCGTACGTCCTGCGCCGCCTCACGCACAAGCTGATCACCAAGATCACGGTGCGGATGGCCGAGGGCACGATGCCCGAGCGGCTCCGCGAGAAGACCCGCACGATCTTCGACGGCAGCCCCGTGCTGGTCAGCGAACGGCGCAGGCAGCGGGCCGAGACGATGGGGTCGGTGCTGCGCAGCATCGCCTCGGTGATCATCCTGGGCGCGGCGACGCTCACCGTGCTGGGGTACCTCGGGCTCAACCTCACGCCGTTCCTGGCCAGCGCCAGCATCATCGGCGTCGCCGTGGCCTTCGGCGCGCAGAACCTCGTCAAGGACTTCCTCACCGGCATGTTCATGCTGCTGGAGGACCAGTACGGCGTCGGCGACGTGATCGACGTCGGCACCGCCAAGGGCACGGTCGAGGCGGTCACCCTGCGCACGACCCGCCTGCGCGACGTCAACGGCGTCGTCTGGTACGTGCCGAACGGGGAGATCAAGCGGGTGGGCAACGAGTCCCAGAACTGGTCCCGCGTCGTCCTGGACATCCCGGTCGAGTACGACGCCGACCTGGACAAGGTCCGTACGCTCTTGAGCGAGACCGCCTCGGCCCTGGCGGCCGAGCCGCCGTGGGACGAGATCATCCTGGAGGACCCGACCGTCTGGGGCGTTCAGGCGCTGTCCGGCGAGGCGGTCGTCGTCCGCGTCGTGTGCAAGACGGCCCCGGGCCAGCAGGGCGACACCGCGCGGGAGCTGCGCGAACGCGTCAAGAAGGCGTTCGATTCGGCCGGCGTCCCGATCGCGCCGTTCAAGGAGGACAGTCCGGCCGCGTAGGCTGGGGCGGTCATGACACAAGAGGTCACTTTCTACGAAGCGGTCGGCGGCGAGGAGACCTTCCGCCGCCTGGTACACCGGTTCTACCAAGGGGTGGCCGCGGACCCCCTTCTGCGCCCGCTGTATCCCGAGGAGGATCTCGGGCCGGCCGAGGAGCGGCTCCGGCTCTTCCTGATGCAGTACTGGGGCGGCCCGCGGACGTACGGCGAGCGGCGCGGCCATCCCCGGCTGCGCATGCGGCACGTGCCCTTCCGCATCGGCGAGGCCGAGCGCGACGCCTGGCTCGGCCACATGCGCGACGCCATCGACGAGCTGGAGCTCCCCGAGCCCCTGGAGACGATGCTCTGGGACTACCTCGTGATGGCCGCGAACAGCCTGATCAACGCGCCCGGCTGACTCACGGCCGCGCGCCGGTCGCCGCCGAGGCGGCCGTACGGGCCTGTGCCCGCTCGGCCCGTACGGGGAGCAGCAGGCCGGCGACGACGGGGAACGCCACCGCGATCGCGAAGGCCGTCCCGTAATCCGAGCCGCTGATGAGGGAGCCGAGCACCGGCGGGGTCGCCGCGGCGAGGAGGTTCTGGCCGGTGTTCTGGAAGCCGAGCGCCCGCCCGGCCCAGGCCCGTCCCGCGTACTCCGCGACCGCGGTGAAGGCCAGGCCGTTCGGGGTCACGGTGATCACCGACGCGACGACGAGGATCACGGTGGCGGCGCCCCAGCCCGCCAGCGCGCCGATGGCCAGGGCCAGCATCACGACGCCGATGCCCAGCGCCAGGAGGCGCATCGGGCGCAGCCTGCTGCCCGCGCGATCGGACCAGTGGCCGACGATCAGGCGGGCCGTGGCTCCGCCGATCTGCGCGGCCGCCAGCAGCCGGCCGGCGGTCCCGGCGTTCCAGCCCTGCGCGTCGACGAGGTAGACGAGCGCGAACGCGGACACCGTGAACTGCGGGACGACGAGCAGCGCGCTCGCCGCGTGGATCCGCCACAGGACGGACGTGCGGTACGGCGAGCGGCCGCCGTGGGGTTCGTCGCCCTCCGTACGGGCCGGGTCGCGGACGAGCACGGCCACCAGCAGCGCGGCGGCGAGGCAGCAGCAGGCCAGGAAGACCAGGCCGCCCGCGAGGCCCGCGCCGGCGGCGAGAGGCGGCAGGACGACGGCCGCCAGCCCGACGCCGAGCGGCTGCCCGGTCTGGCGTACGCCCATGGCCAGGCCGCGCTCGTGGGCGGCGAACCAGCCGAGGATGAGCCGCCCGCTGGCCGCGTGGATGGACGCCCCGCCCGCTCCGGCGAGGAGGAAACAGGCGCCGAGCGCCACCGGGTCGTGCACGGTGGCGGCGGCCAGCAGCGCCGCGCCGGCGATCGTCAGGCCGGTGGCGAGGATGATCCGCTCACCCCAGCGGTCGGCGGCCACGCCCCACAGCGCGAGCGAGACGAGGAGGCCGGCGACCGGGCAGGAGATCAGCGTCGCGGCCTGGCCGAGGGAGAGACCGGCGTCGGCGCGCAGGGCCGGGATGAGGTACGGAAGGCCGTACTGGTACGCGCACCCGGCGATCATGGCGAACAACCCGATCCCGAGAATCGACCACCGTCTGTTCATATGTTGATATTAGCGTACCAAAATATGAGACGATCTTTGCCGGAGAGGCCGCGGAACGCGACGCGCCACCGGCCTCTCGGGGAGGACCGGTGGCGCGTCAGGGGAACCCGCGTACGGGGGGCGGTGGCTCCTTACAGGGGCGGGCGCTGGGCGAGGATCGGGTCCTCGGCGACCTGCGCCGGAACCGAGAGGGTCCGCGCCTGCTGCGCCGGGGAGACGCCTGCCCAGCGGAGCAGGTCCGCGGTGGCCCGCGCGCGCTGTGCGTCGGGCAGCTTGGAGATCAGCCGGCCGCTGTGGTTCTGGCCCGGCGCGACGTACACGGCCGAGTCGCGGCTGCCCGGGCCGACGCGGAACGGCTCGGCGCCCCACGGGTCGTTCTGGCCGTAGACGAACATCATGTGGGTCGCGTGGGTGCGCACCCAGTGGTCGATGTCCTTCATCGCCGACGGGTCGAACCGCATCGGGATGTCACTCGGCACGTACGTCCGCGGCTGGTAGGTGCTCTCGTAGCGGAGCAGCGGGCGCAGGTGCTTGAACTGCGGCGACGGCCAGCCGAGCTGGGTGCCCGCCTGGTAGTAGTACGGGATGAACGGCTCCAGGCTCTGGTCCGTGTAGGTGAGCGCGCCGGAGATCGTGTCGAAGAAGGAGTAGATCTCGTCGGTCGAGGCGGTGGTCGCCGGGACGTCCTTGCACTCCGACTGCAGGTGGTACTGCCAGAAGCCCCACTCGAAGTCCATCACCGAGTTCTCGAAGGCGCGGTCGACGGTCTTGATGATCTTCCAGGTGGCGCCGGCCTTCTCGGCGTCGGCGCTCATCCGCGCGAGGATCTCCGGACGCCGCTTGAGCAGTTCGCGCTGCAGGTTCTCCAGGTTCGCGCGGCACGCCGGGTCCGTGCCGACGTTCTTGAAGAACCGGTCGTACGCGCTGTCGTCCTTGTTGTTCACGTCGTTGGGGGCGACGTACGCGACCGTGCCGTCCACGTCCGACGGGTAGAAGCGCTTGTGGTAGGTGGCGGTCATGCCGCCCTTGCTGGCGCCGGTCGAGATCCACTTGCCGTGGTAGATCGTCTTGAGGGCCTTGATCAGCCGGTGCTCGTCGGTGGCGGCCTGCCAGATCGTGTCCTTGGTCCACACCGCCGGCTCGGGTCGCGACGGGGTGAAGTAGCGGTACTCCACTGAGATCTGGTTGCCGTCCACCAGCGCCGTGGGCTCCGACAGGAACATCGTCTCCGGCGTGTTGTAGCCGCTGGTGTAGAGGACCATCGGCCGGTCGTCGGACTTGTGCTCCAGCAGCACACGCTGCTCGAACCAGCCGCGCTCCGGGTGGTGATGGTCGACCGGCTGCCGGTAGTTCAGCCAGAACCAGCGGTAACCCGACAGCGTGGAGGTCTTCTCCTGTACCGTCATGCCGGGTATCGCCTTGAGCCTGGCCAGGACGTCGTCGTCCGCGGCCCGGACCGGCGCGGCGTGCGCGGTGCCACCGAGACCGCCCAGCCCGGCGGCCAGCAGCAGCGCCAGCACTCCTCGAGAGAGGTTGCGCATTCTTACCCCTTTTGTGTCGGATCGCGAGAATGCAACCGCGACATTACGGGGCAAAGAACAGGCAAACTTCGATCTACCCTGCCTTGTTACGGAACTGTCGCCACGCGCGGCACCGACCGGGGTTCACGGCGTCATGAGCCCGGCCTCGTACGCGGCGATCACGAGTTGCGCCCGGTCCCGCGCGTCCAGCTTCATGAGCAGCCTGCTGACATGCGACTTCGCGGTCGCGATCGACAGGTGCAGGTGCTCGGCGATCTCCGCGTTGGAGAGCCCGCGGCCGACGAGCCGCAGAACCTCGCGTTCCCGCTCGGTCACGCCCTCCAGGTTCCGATGCGCGGTGACGACGGGTCTCCGGGTGAACTCCTCGATCAGCCGCCGTGTCACGCTCGGCGCCAGCAGCGCCTCTCCGGCGGCGATCACCCGGATCGCGTTCAGCAGATCCGCCGGCGGAGTGTCCTTCAGGAGGAATCCGCTGGCCCCCGCCCGCAGTGCCCCGTAGACGTACCGGTCCAGGTCGAAGGTCGTGAGCATCAGAATCCTGACGGGGACGGGATCGGGACCCGCGAGAACGCGCCGGGTCGCCTCGATCCCGTCCAGCTCCGGCATCTGGATGTCCATGAGCGCCACATCCGGGCGTACCCGGCGGATGACCTCCACCGCCTCCGTTCCGGTCCCGGCCTCCCCCACCACCGACAGGTCCGCGGCGGTCTCCACCAGCACCCGGAAGCCCGCCCGTACCAGCGCCTGATCGTCGGCGACGACCACCCTGGTCATCGGGCGTCCGTCGGGATGCGTACGGCGACGCGGAAGCCCCGCAGGGGCAACGGGCCCGCGCTGAAGTCACCGCCGTAGAGGGCGACCCGCTCGCGCACGCCGACCAGGCCGTGGCCGCCGGCGAAGCCGATCGGATCGTCGGCGCCGCCGTATCCATCGGCTCCGAGGCCGTCGTCCGTCACCTCGATCTCCAGGTCTCCTTCGCCGTACGTGACGAGCACGCGACCGTGGTCGGTCTCCGCATGCCTGACCACGTTCGTCAGGGCCTCCTGGACGATGCGGTACGCGGCCAGGTCGACGCCGGGCGGCAGCGCGCGGGGAACCCCGCGGACCTGAAGGCTCACCCGCACCCCCGCGTTCGTCGTCTGCTCGGCGAGCGCGGGCAGGTCGGCGACGCCTCGTACGGGCGGCAGGACCTCCCGGCCCTCTTCTCCGGGCGTCTCATCGCGGAGCACGCCGAGCAGCCCGCGCATCTCCTGGAGCACGGCACGACTCGTCGTCTCGATCGCGGCGAGCGCCTTGGCGGCCTCCTCCGGCCGAGTGGCGATCACGTAGTGCCCGACTCCGGCCTGCACCGCGATGACGCTCATGCTGTGCGCCACGGCGTCGTGGAGTTCGCGCGCGATGCGCAGTCGCTCCTCACTGATCGCACGCCGGGCCTGCTCGACCCTGACCTGAGCCTGACGCTCGGCCTGTTCGCGCAGGCCCTGGGAGTAGGCGCGGGCCTGGCGCGTCGCGACGCCCACCGTCCACGCCGCGAGCTGGACGACTCCCGTTCCCACGACCTCGCCCGTCATGTCCCACGGGTGATCCGACGACAGAACGGCCGGAGACGCGAAGCAGGCACCCAGGACGATCGCGACCTCCACGACCGCCAGCGCGACGATCGCCACTCGTGGTGGCCTGGCCACCGCGACCATGTACATCACCAGCGCGAGAGCGACCATCGGGTCCTTGGTGAAGCCGAAGAACGCCGACACCAGACTCGCGGCCAGCGCGACGACCAGGGCGACCAGGGGCCGCCACCGCCGGATCGCCACCGTCGCGGCGATGCCCAGGGCCAGGCCCCCTCCGGCCGCGGCCGGCATCCCCAGGTGAGGCCGGGGCACCTGGGCGCTCGAGAACAACGCAGCCGCGAGCAGAAGCGCGACGAGCGCGTCGATGGCGACCCAGTGCGCGAAGGTGAGCCGGCGGTGGAGCGGAGGCCGTAAGTCCACGTGCCGACGGTAACGCCTCGACGGCCGCCTGGTCGTCCGTCTCCAGGCGGAGCCGTGGGCATCCGTCCCGAGGCGGAGCCGCTCCCGCTGCCGCCGCCCCCGGGCGAGGAACCGAAAGGGCTCCACGGCCCGACGCGGCGGGACGACCGCCTGCCGCACCGTGGAGGCCACCACGAACATAGGGGAAGGCATGATCAGAATCTCGAACCTCACCAAGCGGTACGGCGGGACGACCGCCGTCGACGGGCTCACCGTCGAGGTGCTGCCGGGCCGGGTCACCGGATTCCTCGGGCCGAACGGCGCCGGCAAGTCGACGACGCTCCGGCTGATCCTCGGCCTCGACACGCCGACGAGCGGTTCGGCCACCATCGACGGGCGGCCCTTCCGTGGGCTCCGCCGCCCGCTGCTCCGGGTCGGCGCCCTCCTGGACGCCGGCGCGGTCCCGGCCGGGCGCAGCGCGGACCGGCACCTCACCGCGCTCGCCCGCAGCAACGGCATCCCGGTGCGCCGGGTGGCCGACGTCCTCGACGAGGTCGGGTTGACCGCCGTGGCGCGAAAACGCGTGGGCGGGTTCTCACTCGGAATGAGACAACGGCTCGGCATCGCGGCCGCGCTCCTCGGCGACCCGGACGTCCTCATCTTCGACGAGCCGGTGAACGGACTCGACCCGGAGGGCATCCACTGGGTCCGTTCGTTCTTCAGGCGGCTCGCCGGCGAGGGCCGTACGGTGCTCGTCTCCAGTCACCTCATGAGCGAGATGGAGCACACCGCCGACCAGCTCATCGTCATCGGCCGGGGACGGCTGATCGCCGACATGAGTGTCACGGAGTTCGTCGAGCGCGGGGCCCGCCGGCACGTCGCGGTACGGACCCCCGACGGCGGCGAGTTCGCCCGTCTCCTCACCGGAGAAGGGGCCTCCGTGGCCGATGGCGGCGACGGGGTGCTGGAGGTCGCCGGGCTCACCGCCGCGCGGATCGGCGACCTCGCACTCGCGCACCGCATCGCGGTGCACGAACTCACCCCGCGGAACGCCACGCTCGAGGAGGCGTTCATGGAGATCACAGCCGACAGCGTCGACCATCACGCCGAACCGGAGGAGACCGCCCGATGACGACCATCGACCTTCCGGCCGGCGAGGGCACCCGCCCGGGCCGCGCCCGCGACCTCATCGGCTCCGAATGGACCAAGTTGTGGTCCGTGCGGTCCACCTACTGGGTGCTGCTGTGCGCCGCCGTCACCGCGATCGGCATCGGTGCCGTCGTCGCCGACGCCGACGTCGGCGATTGGCCGAGGATGTCACCGGCGCAGCGCGCGGCATTCGACCCGCTGTCCGATCCGTACGTCGGGTTCATGATCGCTCAATTGATCTTCGGGACCCTCGGCGTCCTCTCGATCACCGGCGAGTACTCCAGCGGCCTGATCCGTACGACGTTCGCCGCCGTACCCGCCCGGCGCGCGGTGCTGGCGGCGAAGGCCGCCGTGGTCACGGCGGTGACCGTTCCGGTCGGGGCGGCCATCGCGGCGGCGACGTTCGCCACCGGCCAGGCCGTGCTGTCCCGGCGGCACGTCGGTCTGTCGATCGGTGACCCGGGAGCGCTGCGCTCGATCGGCGCGGCGACGTTCTATCTCCTGGCGGTCGCTCTGGTGGGACTCGGCCTCGGAGTCCTTCTCCGGCACGCCGCGGCCGCGATCGGGGCCCTGGTCACCCTGCTCTTCCTCGCACCGCAACTGATCCACGGGACCGCCCGATGGGTGGTCGACATCGCCGACGCGCTGCCGGGCGACGCGATCCGGCGTCTGGTGTCACTGCACGCGCAGCACGGTGCGCTCTCGGTCCCCCAGGCGTTCGTCGTCATCTCCGTCTACCCGGTCGTGCTGATCGGCGCGGCGACGCTCGTCATTCACCGCCGCGACGCCTGAGGTCCGTCATGGCCACCCGGCGCGCCGCGCCCCACGTCCATGGCCGCCGGGCGCGCCGCGACGCCGCCCATCTCCGTGGTCGCCTGACGCCGGCGTCGGCCGGACGTGCGTCAGGCGGTCACGCCGCGTACTGCCGCAGGAAGGCGGACTCCTCTTCGTCGAACCGCCGGGTCCGGCTCTGCTTCAGGTCGTAGCCGACCATCACCGAGACCGCCCGCGCGTAGACGTGCTCGTCGTCGCGCACCTCGTACGCCAGGCGAAAGGACGCCGCGCGGATCTCCGTGACCCGCGTCTCCACCCGCACCGGCTCGGGCCGCAGCAGCAGGGGCCGCTTGTAGTCGATCTCATGGCGGGCCACCACCAGGCCGTGCAGGGGTCGTCGGCGCCCCTCGCGGTCCGGGTCGGTGTAGAACATCGCCACCCGGGCGTCCTCCAGGTACGTCAAGTACCGGCAGTTGTTCACGTGGCCCAGCGAGTCGATGTCGCCGAACCGCACGTGGAACTCGTGCACGTGCTTGCGCGGCACGCGGACGTCGCCGGGGTCGAGGGCAGGCTGGGTCATCACTGGTCCATCTCGTGTCATCGGTCGCGCGGTCGGCGTCCAGTCTCCCCGTTCCCATCCCGCCGGACCGCACCGGGTGCGCTCATCGACACCGGGCGACCGAGGGACCGGCGTGGCACGTCGCCCGGTCTCTGAGCCGAGCGTGGCACGTCGCCGCGCTCTGAGCCGGGGAAGGGAACGGGCCGCGGGACCTGGAGGTCTCGCGGCCCGTTCTCGCCGATGTCTCAGCGGGTCAGCTTGCGGTGGGTGACGCGGTGCGGGCGGGCGGCCTCGGCGCCGAGCCGCTCGATCTTGTTCTTCTCGTAGTCGGCGAAGTTGCCCTCGAACCAGAACCAGTTCGAGCCCTCTTCCCACGCCAGGATGTGCGTGGCGATGCGGTCGAGGAACCACCGGTCGTGCGACGTGATCACGGCGCAGCCGGGGAACTCCAGCAGGGCGTTCTCCAGCGAGCCGAGCGTCTCGACGTCCAGGTCGTTGGTGGGCTCGTCCAGCAGCAGGACGTTGCCGCCCTGCTTGAGGGTGAGCGCGAGGTTGAGGCGGTTGCGCTCACCGCCGGACAGCACGCCGGACGGCTTCTGCTGGTCCGGGCCCTTGAAGCCGAACGCCGCGACGTATGCCCGGCTGGGCATCTCGACCTGGCCGACCTTGATGTGGTCGAGCCCGTCGGAGACGACCTGCCAGACGTTCTTCTTCGGGTCGATGCCGCCCCGGCTCTGGTCGACGTAGGAGATCTTTACGGTGTCGCCGACCTTCAGGCTGCCCTCGTCCGGCTTCTCGTCCGCGGTCACGCCGTCGGGCGCGCCCGCGCCGGCCGCGTTGACGATCATGCGGAACAGCGTGGTCTTACCGACGCCGTTCGGGCCGATGACGCCGACGATGCCGTTCGGCGGCAGGTTGAAGGACAGGTCCTCCATCAGGAGACGGTCGCCGAAGCCCTTCGTCAGATGCTCCGCGACGATCACCGTGGTGCCCAGGCGCGGGCCCGGCGGGATCTGGATCTCCTCGAAGTCGAGCCTGCGGGTCTTGGCCGCCTCGGCCGCCATCTCCTCGTACCGCTGGAGACGGGCCTTGCTCTTGGTCTGACGGGCCTTCGGGTTCGAGCGGACCCACTCCAGCTCCTGCTCCAGGCGCTTCTTGCGCTTGGCGTCCTTCTGGCCCTCGACCTTGAGGCGCTCGGCCTTCTTCTCCAGGTAGGTGGAGTAGTTGCCCTCGTAGCCGACCAGCCGGCCGCGGTCGACCTCGCAGATCCAGCCGGCGACCCTGTCGAGGAAGTAGCGGTCGTGGGTGACCGCCAGCACGGTGCCGGCGTACTTCTCGAGGTACTGCTCCAGCCACTGCACGCTCTCGGCGTCGAGGTGGTTGGTGGGCTCGTCGAGCAGCAGGAGGTCCGGCGCCTCCAGCAGCAGCTTGCACAGGGCCACGCGGCGCCGCTCACCACCGGACAGCTTGGTGACGTCCGCGTCGGCCGGCGGGCACCGCAGCGCGTCCATCGCCTGCTCGAGCTGGCTGTCGAGGTCCCAGGCGTTGCGGTGGTCCAGCTGCTCCTGGAGCTTGCCCATCTCCTCGAGCAGCTCGTCGGAGTAGTCGGTCGCCATCTGCTCGGCGATCTCGTTGAACCGGTCGAGCATCGCCTTGGTCTCGGCGACGCCCTCCTCGACGTTGCCGAGGACGGTCTTCTCCTCGTTCAGCGGCGGCTCCTGCTGCAGGATGCCGACGGTGAACCCGGGCATCAGCCGGGCCTCACCGTTGGAGGGCTGCTCGAGGCCGGCCATCATCCGCAGCAGCGTGGACTTACCGGCGCCGTTGGGGCCGACGACACCGATCTTGGCTCCGGGGAGGAAGCTCAGGGTGACGTCGTCCAGGACCACCTTGTCGCCGTGCGCCTTGCGCACGCGCTGCATCGTGTAGATGTACTCCGGCATGGTGTCAAGACTAGAGCCTCCGAGGGGATGGCCTTGCCGTGATTCGGCGCGGCTCGCCCGCCTTCTTCGTCGCCGGGAGGCAGATCCGGTTGCGGCCGGACTCCTTGGCGCGGTATAGCGCCAGATCCGCGGAGGCGAGCAGCTCGATCAGGTCGTGTCCGTGGGTGCGGAACAGGGCCACGCCGATCGAGATCGTCACCGTGATCGTGGCGTCGTCGGCGGGAACGCACATCCGGCCGACCCGGCTGCGGAGCCGCTCGGCAACCCGGCAGGCCTCCAGCATGTCGGCGTTCGGCAGCAGCACCGCGAACTCCTCACCGCCGAACCGGCCCACCACGTCGTACTCCCGCAGCTGCTGGACCAGGGTGCCGGCCACTCCGGCCAGCACCTGATCGCCGGTCAGGTGCCCGTACGCGTCGTTGACCCGCTTGAAATGGTCGATGTCGATCAGGAGCAGGGCGAGCGACTCGTCGGTGCGCACCGCGCGGGTGATCTCGGTGTCGGCCTCCAGCTGCCAGGTGGCGGCGTTGAGCAGGCCGGTCTTGGAATCGAGCCGGGCGGCCGCCCGCAACTGGGTGTGCATCAGGCTGCGCTGCAGCAGCATCACGGGAGGCAGCGCGATCACGAGCAACAGCGGGGTCAGCGCACAGGAGATGGTGATCAGAATCCCCACGCAGACCTCGACGAGGTCGAGGAGGAGGACCTCGCGGTTGGCCAGCAGCTTCCGCCAGGAGCACTCGCCCTTCGCCATCCGTGCGGCCACCATGACGATCGCCGTGTTGACCACGGTGAAGAGCACGGCGCAGAGGACGACCATCGGGATCATGGCGTCCAGGTTCGACAGCCACGAGGCGGAATCCCGGAGCGGGTGCGGAACGACCGCGTGGAACGTCGCCGAGGCGGCGACCCCGGCCAGGCCGTTCGCCGACGTGACGATCAACCGCCGGTGCAGCAGCGTGCGGCGCACCCGCAGCTGCAAAAGGACCTGCAGGGGCACGGGCATCAGCAGCGCGTAGATCGGCGGCAGCAGCAGGGCCGCGGGCAGCCACCACGCCGACAGCAGGTCGCGCGCGACACCGGCCGGCATGCCCAGCCGCCGTGACGCCTCGATGCTGATGGCTCCGCAGGCCAGCAGCGCGACGAACACGAGCATCGCCTGCGGCCGCCAGGTCGTGTGCGTGACCGCGAACCCGATCAGGACGGCGTGCAGCGTGACGACCACGAAGACGTACGGGGCGAGCAGGGGCGGCTGCTCCAGCAACGGCCATCGCCGCGGGGCGGCGGCGACGTCACCGGGTCCGTCGCCGGAGGTGTGCAGTGCCGTCATTCATCCCCCTACGGGTCAGACCGTGACCGCCCGTCCGGGCGGCCGCCGCGACGCAGGACGGCGGCTCATGCTCGCTCTTGATCGAATCACGTTCAGTAATAGGATAGTTGCAATGTGTGCGGAGTGGGCAAGAAATTCGGTACCTTCTTAGGACGGCCCGGTGGCCGGCCGCGGCCGCCCGGGCGATGGGCGCCGCATCGGCACCCATCTGACGTGCTCGCGAGCGCCGGCTCCCCACGCCGGCGACGCGCCATCCCGGAAGGAAGGCACAGTGCGCGGCATCTCCTGGATCTGACGACGATCCACCACCCCTTCCCCCACCCACGCGGCCACGCCACGAGGGTGTGTCCGCTTGCGGCCACCTCGCCACCGACCGGCAAGGGCGTCCGGGCACTCTTCCATGCGGCCACCCGCCGCTTCAGTGGACCGAGCGCCGCGAAAGCCTCGGTGAACGCCGCAAGATCCGCGCTGTGAACGGGTAGATCGGGCAAGCCGGGGCCCGCACCGCCATTCACCGAGACTTCTGCCCGCACTCTCCAGCCGAACGCCGGTGACCGGTACCAGAAGCCGGTCACCGAACGCCGGTGACCGGCGGTCGAAGACCGGTGACCGAAGGCCAGCGGCCGGTGGCCGGTGGCCGCGGAGCAGTAGCCGGTGGCCGGTGACCGAAGGCCAGTGGCCGGTGACCGGCGGCCGAGACCACGACCACGACCGGTGAGGAGAGAACGCCGACCGAGACCGAGACCGTGACCGATTTCCGGTGACCGGTGACCGGTGACTGACCGGTCACCGGTGACCAGTGAGAAGAGACCGGAGGCGGGGTGCCGGGGTGCCCCGCCTCCGGTGGGCGTTCAGGGGTTACCGTCTCGGGGTCGGCCGAGCGCTCCCGAGCGCCCAGGAGACGCCGGAGGGGCGCATCAGGCGACCGCCCGGATCTCGGTCGGCTCGGCGGCCTCGTCGGCGTCGCCGGACCCCTCGGTGACCTGGCTCGTGAGCTCCTCGGCATCGTCCGTGCCGGCCCCGAGCCAGCGGTCGGCGAGATCGTCGGCCTGCCGGCGGTCCTCCGAGAGGTTGATCGAGGAGCGCTGCGAACGCTGCAGGCGGGCGACGCCTCGGCTGAGGTCGTGGCCGACGGTGGTCGCCTCGATCTGGGCGGAGAAGCGCATCTGCCCGTCCTTGGCGTACTCCCGGATGCGGAGGCGGCCCGTGACGATGACCGGGTCGCCCCGCTTGAGGTCGCTCTCCTGGAGGTTGGTCGCGAGGGAGCGCCAGCAGGTCACGGTCAGGAACATCGGATCCTCGTCGCGCCACTGGCCGAGGTCGCGGTCGAAGCGGCGCGGGGTGCTGCCGATACGGAGGGACATCAGGGACGTGCCGCTGGACAGGACCTCGAAGTGGGGCTCGGCGGCCACGAAACCGATGACGGTGATCAGCGCGTCGTTCACGAAGGCTCCTCGGGTGCGTGCGCGGCGGCCCTGCGCCGCCGCCGTCACCCCCACCGTCGAGGATGCGGAACCCCGCCCACCAGCCCCTTCCGTGAACTGTGGATAACTCCCCGTGCTCAGAGCCGACATGGAAGGGGCCG
The DNA here is from genome assembly GCF_024055675.1 of Actinoallomurus rhizosphaericola. Lineage (NCBI taxonomy): Bacteria > Bacillati > Actinomycetota > Actinomycetes > Streptosporangiales > Thermomonosporaceae > Actinoallomurus > Actinoallomurus rhizosphaericola. The sequence goes on from NZ_JAMXMW010000031.1 coordinate 55,193, forward strand.
GGCGCTGATCGACGCCGTCGTGAAGGAGACCGGCGTGAGCGGGCAGCGCACCCGCGGCCCTCCCCGCCCGGCTCACCGTCTATGGAACCGATCCGGCGACTGCCCCGGCTCTTACGGCGGCGCTCAGGGTGCGACGTCGCGGATGGCGTGCCCGGCCTCGTCGCGGAACCGCGCGTACACGGCCAGTTCCTGCTCGACGGGCGCGATGACGAGCTCGCGCGCCGCCGCCGCGACGCCCTCGCGCATCTGCTGCTCCATCCGGTCGCTGTGCTTCACCGAGGTCAGCGCGATCATGTTGCGCGCGGCCAGGGCGGTGAGCAGGCCGAGTCCGAGGACGCAGACCAGCACGAGCGCGACGTACGGCGCGAGCCCGCCCTCGCCGAGGAGGCGGACCGGCGCGTGGCCGAGCCTGAGCCCGGCGAAGGCGGCGATGGCGACGAGCCAGACGACGCTGAGGGCGGCGACGACCAGCAGGAGGTACTGCCAGATCCGCACCGCCCACCACGAGCCGGGGACCTGGTTGAAGGACGGCACGACGGTGCGCAGGGAGGCGCCGAGCGTCTCGGGGAGCGCGTCGGCGTTGGAACGACCGGCCTCGCGGACCGATCGCCGCCAGGTGGGCGGCAGGTCGCGGACGACGTCCTCGGTGACGTCCTGGAGGGCGTTGTCGACGTGGGCCTGCTGGGCGTTGACGGGCGTGGTGAACGCGGCGCGCAGTTCGTCGCGGAGCTCGACGAGGCGCATACGGCGCAGCGGGTCGCTGCGGAGCCGGGCGGCGAGACGGGTGAGCGGCCAGCCGACGTAGTCGAGCGCGCGAAGTTGGTAGGCGCTCTCCATCGCCTCGGCCACGGCGGGGATCCCGGCGGCGTCCACCAGGGCCTCGACGAGCGCCGCCGCCCGTTTGTCGTCGATGGTGGAGGGCGGCTCGACTGCGCCGAAGGCGCCCTCGAACCGCTGGATGAGCCGGTCCATGTCGGCGATGAGCCGCTGGGTGCGGGCCCGGCGGGCGGCCACGGTGTCCGCGATGACGTCGCGGAAGTCCTCGACGCCGGCCCCCGACTTGGCCGACGTGGTCAGGATGCGCGGGTTGCGCAGCCCTTCGGCCTCCAGCAGCCGCCGCAGGTCCTTGACGCACTCGTCGATCTCTTCGGGCGCGAGGCGGTCGATCTGGTTGAGCACGATCAGGCTGACGCCGTCGTGGCCGGCCAGCGGCTCCAGGTAGCGCCGGTGCACGGCGAAGTCGGCGTACTTCTGCGGGTCGAGCACCCAGATGAGCAGGTCGGCGACGCCGACGTACCGGTCGACCTCGGCGACCTGCTCGGACCGGATCGAGTCGTGGTCGGGCAGGTCGAGCAGGATCAGGCCCTGCAGCGATCCGGCGCGCTCCTCGCCGTTCGTCTGGTCGAGCGCGCTGGCCCGGGCGTACCGGTGACGCTTGTCGATCTCCAGCCAGTCCAGCAGCGGGCCGGCGCCGTCGAGGCCCCAGACGCAGGCGTGCGCGGACGAGGTCATCGGGCGGCGCAGGCCCGTCGGGGACAGTTCGAGGCCGCAGACGGCGTTGAACAGCGACGACTTGCCGCTTCCGGTGCCGCCGGCCAGCGCGACGATCGTGTGGTCGCCGGACAGGCGCAGCCGGTCGCCGGCCCGGCCGAGGAGCGCGGCGGCGTCGTCCATGAGCTCCTGGTCGACGCGGCCCTCGCCGAGCTCGACGAGCCGGTCGAGGGTGGCGAGGCGGCGGGTCAGCCCTGACACGTCGGACGGTGCCGCCGCCGGGTCCGGTGCCGGGCCGTGCCCCGGCGCGGCCGTCTGCTGCGACGGGGTCTTCTCGGACGTGCCGGAGACGCCGGGGGTGGTCGTCGTCATCGGTCGCGATCCTCCTCGGTCACCGGGCGACCTCGAGGTTGTAAGTGGCCTGGTAGAGCTGGACGGGGGTGGTCTCGTCGGGCACCCCGGCGCCGTCGAGCACCTGCCCGAACCGGATGGCCTCCTCGTCGAACAGCATGCCGATACGGCCGCGCAGGTCCGCCCGCGCCTTGGCGCTCATGCTGCGCAGCGACTCGGCGCCGAACAGCGCCTTGAGCAGCCGCTGCGGCACGGCGCTGGTGCCGCCCTCGACCGCGATGTCGCTGGTGCCGAAGCCGAACAGGCCGACCATCAGCACCAGTGCCAGCGCCTCGTCATCATAGGAGACGAATTTGGCCACCGAACGTTTCGTGACCCCTTCGGTACGGATCAGGTCGGCGATGTGGTCCTGCCAGGCGCTGACGGCGCGGGTGACCCGCCGGGGCAGCTCCGCGGAGGCGCGGTTGAGCGTCTCGTCGCGCCCTTCCAGCAGCATGGCGCCGGCCGGGCGGCCCCGCCAGCGGCTCACGACCTCCTCGGCGGAGCGCTCCGCGCCGGCCACGATGAGGGACTCCAGGGCACTGCGCAGCGCGGCCTTGAGGGCGCGGACCCGCGCGGGGGCGCGCTTGCGGCGGCTGCTGCGGTGGCCCGTCTGGCCGCGGCCCGCGTGCAGGGCGCGCTCGAGGTCGCCGGTGCCGGCGAAGTCCTGCCAGCGGGCGAGGACCTCGCCGCGCAGCAGGGAGCCGTTGCGGGTGGCCTCGTCGAGCTCGGCGAGGCCGGTGGCGTAGGCGCCCTCGACGTCCTCGCGGAGCAGCGTGCGCAGCGCGACCTGCTCCTCGACCTTCGCGGCCAGCTCGGGAACGCGAGTGCGGAAGGTGTCGAGCACGCCACCCAGAGTAGACCTGATGACCTCGGCCCGGCCATCCTCGTCCTCACTGATGCCGCTCAGCCACACCTGCACCTCGTCGGCCGCCTCGGACGGCAGCATCCCGCCCGAGACCGTGGTCTCGTGGATCACGAACTGGGCGGCCTGCTCCAGGCCGTTGTCCTTAAGCATCTCGGTGAAGTGGCCGACGACCTCCTCGCCGCCCTCGGGCACGCGTGACAGGACGACGCCGAGGGTGGCACCGTGATCGCGGGCGCGGTGCAGCAGGCGCCAGACGAGGGCGTCGGCGTAGCGGGCGGCGGTGGTCACGCAGATCCACACGTCGGCCGCGGCCAGGAACTGCGCCGCGAACTCGTGGTGGTCCTCGAACACCGAGTCGACGTCCGGGCTGTCGAGGAGGGCCAGGCCCTTGGGCAGCACGTCGCTCTTCATGATGACCAGCTGGTCGCCGACCACGGCGTCCGGCGCGGGGCCGGGGACCCGCCCGAAGCCGGGCAGGACGTACCGCTCGTCGAGCCACCAGTCGGCGTCGTCGGGATGGCAGACCAGGATCGGGCTGCTCGTCGTGGGCCGCAGGACGCCGGTCGCGCTGACCCGCTCGCCGACGAGCGTGTTGACCAGCGTGGACTTGCCCGCACCGGTCGACCCGCTGAGCACCACCAGCAGCGGGGCGTCCTTGCGGCGCACCCGGGGCAGGAGGTAGTCGTCGAGCTGGTTCAGCAGGTCCTGCTGGATGGCGCGTGCCTCGTCGACGCCTGGGGCGTCGAGCACGAACCGGAAGGAGGCGATCTGGTCCCGTAGATCGACCAGGGCCTCGTCGAGGGGAAGGGGTGTCGCCGCGCGTTTGATCGCGCTCTGGTCAGCCGGGGGTGTCACGGAGTCCGCCCCATATCCGCGTTCAGCATGTCGATCTGTCGCGCCACCTGCACGACGTCGCCCACGACGACGATCGCCGGAGGCCGCACGCCGGTGGCCGTCATGTCGTCCACAACCGTCGCGAGCGTCGCCGTGAGGGCGCGCTGGGACTGCAGCGTACCGTTCTGGACGACGGCGACGGGAGTGTCAGGCGATCGACCATAGCGCATCAGCGTGTCGGCGATGACCCTCATGCGCTCCACCGCCATCAGCAGGATGAGCGTGCCCTGAGCGCGGCCGAGCCCCTCCCAGTCGACGGTCGAGGCGGGGTCCCCGGGGGCGACGTGCGCGGACACCACGTGGAACTCCTGCGACACGCCGCGGTGGGTGACGGGCACGCCGACCGCGGCGGGCACGGCGATCGCGCTGGTGATGCCGGGAACGACGGTGACCGGGATCCCCTCCTGCAGGCAGTGCAGGACCTCCTCCCCTCCCCGGCCGAAGACGAACGGGTCGCCGCCCTTCAGGCGCACGACGAAGCGTCCCGCCTTGGCGTGCTCGACGAGCAGCGCGTTGATGCGCTCCTGCGTGACCGAGCGGCCGTACGGGATCTTGGACGCGTCGATGATCTCGACGTCGGCCGGCAGCTCGTCGAGGAGCTCTCGAGGTGCGAGCCGGTCCGTGACGACGACGTCCGCCTGGGCCAGCAGCTGCCGGCCGCGTACGGTGATGAGCCCCGGATCGCCGGGGCCGCCGCCGACGAGCGCCACGCCCACGGGCCGCCGCCGCGAGTGCCGTGCCTCGATCGTGCCGTCGCGCAGCCCGGCGACGATGACGTCGCGCAGCCCGGCCGCGTGGCGCGGGTCGCCGCCGGCGAGCACGCCGACGGTCGTCTCGCCGACCCGGCCGCTCGCCGGGGTCCAGGCCGGGGACAGCTCCGCGTCGTCGGCGCGTACGCACCAGGTGCCCTGGCCCTCCGCCTCGGCGGCGACGGCCGCGTTCACCTCGCCGTCGTCGGTGGCGGCCTGCACCAGCCAGGCGCCGGCGCAGTCGCCCGGCCGGTACGGCCGGCGCTCCCAGGTGATCTCGCCGCGCGCGGCCAGATCGTCCAGCATCGGCGTGGCCTCGGGCGCGATCAGCAGCACGTCGGCGCCGGCGGCCAGCAGGGTGGGAACGCGGCGCTGGGCGACGCGCCCGCCACCGATCACGACGACGCGGCGGCCGTCGAAGCGCAGACCGAGAAGGTAGGGCGGCAAGGAAGATCTCCTGGTGAGAACGTGGACGGTCTGGTCCGGCACCAAAGGTACCCGCGCCCGTCAGGCGCGATCCTGCGCGGCGGCGCCCTCATCGGCCCCGCCGGCCGGATCCGCGGCGGCGCCACCGACGCCGCCATCCGCCGGATCCGTGACGGCGCCACCGGCGGCCCCGTCCACCGGGTCGGTGGCGGCGCCCTCGCCGGTGCCGCCGGCCGGGTCCGCGGCGGCGACGCCCGCGGCGTCCTTGTCCGCGACGCCCGCCGAGTCGAACGTGGCGACCTCGTGCAGCACCCGCACGGCGCCGGCCACGAGGGGCAGGGCGAGGAGGGCGCCGGTCCCCTCCCCCAGGCGGAGCTCCAGGTCGACGAGCGGCCGCAGTTCCAGGGACGCGAGGGCGGCGGCGTGACCCGGTTCGGCGGAACGGTGCCCGGCGACGCAGAAGTCGCGGGCGGCCGGGGCGAGCGCGACGGCCACGAGCGCGGCGGCGCCGGCGATCACGCCGTCGAGCACGACGGGGACGCGGTGGGCCGCGGCGCCGAGGACGAATCCGGCGATCGCCGCGTGCTCCAGACCGCCGACCTGCGCGAGGAGCGCCAGCGGGCCGGCCGGACCCGCTGCGCCGTCCGGTGCGGACGATTCGGTAAGGGCGCGGGCGAGGGCGGCCCGGACGACCTCGACCTTCCGCGCGTGCGTGGCGTCGTCGATGCCCGTGCCGTATCCGGTGACGTCCTCGGCCGCGCGGCCGGTGAAGGCCGCGATGAGGGCTGCCGAGGCGGTGGTGTTGGCGATGCCCATGTCCCCGGTCAGCAGGCAGCGGTGGCCCTGCTCGATGAGGTCGCGGGCGACCTGGATGCCGACCTCGACCGCACGCCGGGCCTCATCGGCGGTCATCGCGGGCCCCCGGGTCATGTCGGCGGTGCCGTTCGCGACCTTCCGGGCGAGCAGGCCGGGCGCCTCGGGCAGCTCTCCCTTGACGCCCACGTCGACGACGGTGACCTCGGCTCCGACCTGCCGGGCGAAGGCGTTGACGACGGCGCCGCCCGCGAGGAAGTTGTGCACCATCTGGCCGGTCACCTCCTGCGGCCAGGGGGTGACGCCCTGGGCGTGCACGCCGTGGTCCGCGGCGAACACCGCGACGGCGGCGGGCGCGGGCAGCGGGGGCGGGCACACGCCGGCGACCCCGGCGAGGCGGATCCCCAGCTCCTCCAGCGTGCCGAGCGAGCCGCGCGGCTTGGTCAACCGGTCGTGCCGTTCGCGGGCCGCCCGCATGGCCGCCTCGTCCAGCGGCCGGATCGCGGCGATCGTCTCGGCGATGAGCTCCATCTGCTTCTCCCAGGAGGTCAGGTCAGCACCGTCTTGAGGGCGCCGGTGAAGGCGTCGTTGGTGGACGCGTCGCGGACCGCGACGCGCAGCCAGTCGGGTCCCAGGCCCGGGAACGTGTCGCCGCGCCGTACCGCGTAGCCGCGGTCGCGCAGCGCCGCGCGTACGGCCAGGCCGCCCGGCGGCCCGGGAACCCGCACGCAGAGGAACGAGGCCCGCGCGCCCGGGACGACGTGCGGCCCCAGGGCGCGGATCGCCGCCGCCAGCCGGTCGCGCTCGACCGCCAGGTCACGGGCCCACGCGTCGGCCTCGGCGAGGGCGCGGTGGCTCGTGCAGGCCTCGGCCGCGACGAGGGCGGGCGTGGAGACCGACCACAGCGGCTGCGCATCGGCCAGGCGGGCGATCAGGGACGGCTCGGCGAGGACGTAGCCGACGCGCAGCCCCGCCAGGCCCCAGGTCTTGGTGAGGCTGCGGATGACGACCAGCCCCGGGACGTCCGTACGGGAGGCGAGGCTCTCGGTCTCGCCGGGGACGCAGTCCATGAACGCCTCGTCCACCACGAGCGTCCGGCCCGGCCGGGCCAGCGCGGCGATGGCCGCCGCCGGGTGCAGCACGGACGTCGGGTTGGTCGGGTTGCCGAGCATCACCAGGTCGGCGTCCTCGGGCACCGGCCCGTGCTCCGCCGCCCCGGCCTCCCCGGACACCGGCCCCTGCTCCGCCGCCCCGGACACCGATCCGTGCTCCCGCGCCCCGGCCTCCCCGGACACCGGCCCGTGCTCCCGCGCCACGGTGTCCTCGGGCACCGGGCCCTGCTCCCGCGCCGTGGTATCGCCGGGGACCGCGCGCAGGCGGAAGTCGCCGGTCAGGATCGCCCGGTCCGGGACGTGGCCGGCGGCACGCAGCGCGGCCTCCGGCTCGGTGAACTGCGGATGCACGACGACCGGCCGCCGGGGCGTGAGGACGCGGGCGAGCAGGACGAACGCCTCCGCCGCGCCCGCGGTCAGCAGCACCTCCTCCGGGGAGCGGCCGTGCCGGCGGGCCACCGCCGCGCGGGCGCGGGCGGCGTCGGGGTAGGCCGCGAGCCCGGCCACGCTGTCGCGCAGCAGCGCGGCGAGCCAGGCGGGCGGCGTTCCCGGGCGCACGTTGACGGCGAGGTCCACCAGGCCGGGCCCGACCTCCGTGTCGCCGTGGTGGCGCAGGTCGACGTCAGCGGGCACGCGCGTCGCCCGGACGAACGTGGACGTGCCCGTGGCCGTGGCCGTGGCCGTGCGCGGGGTCGTCGGGATGGTGGTGCGGGAGCTGCGGCGCGCCGACGCGGTCCTCGAAGCCCGGCATCGCGATGCGGTACACGCAGGTGTCGCAGTTCATCCGGATGTCGCCGGCCAGGGCCTCCTCGTAACGTTCGAGGACCAGGTCGGCGAGGCCGTCGCAGTCGCCGATCACGTCGGCGCACCGGACCTCGACGTCCTCGTACGCGCGGGCCTGGGCCGCCACGCGGTCCGGCAGTACGCCCGGGAACAGGAAGTACGGCAGCACGACGACGCGGCGCGCGCCGAGCCGGCGGCAGCGTTCGAGCCCCTCGGGCACACTGGGCCGGGCCAGCGACACGAACGCCGGCTCGACCATGCCCAGGCCCCGGCCCTCCCACAGCAGGCGGGCGACCTTGTGGACCTCGGCGTTGGCGTCCGGGTCGGTCGAGCCCCGGCCGACGAGCAGCACGGCGGTGTCGGCCCGCTCGTCCGGCTCCAGGACCGCGGACAGTCGCTCGTCGAGCAGGTCCAGCAGTTTGGGGTGCGGGCCGAGGGGACGGCCGTAGACGTACGACAGCCCGGGGCGGCGGGCGCGTTCGCGGGCCAGCGCGCCGGGGATGTCGCCCTTGCCGTGCCCGGCGGCGACCAGCACCATCGGCACGGCGGCGAAGTGCCGGTGCCCCGCGTCGTACAGCTCGGCGACGGCGTCGGTCAGCGGCGGGGGCGACAGCTCGATGAACCCGCCGGACACGTCGACCGGCAGCCGGCCCCGCAACCGCTCGACGAACCGGCCGAACTCCTCGGCTCCGCTCGTGTCGCGTGTTCCGTGCCCGACCAGCAGCAGCGGCGTCATTCGTTTCCTTCTTCTTCCTCGACCGGGCCCTCGTAGTACAGGAGGGCGTTGAGGGCGGCGGCGGCCACGGCGGAGCCGCCCTTCTCGGAGACGTTGCTGACGGCGGGCAGTCCGCTCTTCCGCAGCGCCTCCTTGGACTCGGCGGCGCCGACGAACCCGACCGGCAGCCCGATCACGAGCGCCGGGTCGACGTCGCGGGCGATGATCTCCTCCAGGGCGGTCGGCGCGCAGCCGACGACCCAGATCGCGCCCCGGCCGACCTCGGCGTACGACAGGCGGATCGCCGCGGCCGAGCGGGTGATGCCCGCGGCCCGCGCCATGCGGGCGGCCGCCGGGTCGCCGACCGAGCAGATCGTCTCCCGTCCGGTGATCCCGGCGGCGACCATGGCGACGTCGGTGACGATGGGCGCGCCGGCGCGCAGGGCGCGCAGCCCGCGCCGCAGGTGGGCCTCTTCGGTGACGAGGTCGACGGCGTACTCCAGGTCGGCGCTGGCGTGGATGACGCGCTCGGCGACGGCCCGCCACAGGGGCGGCATCGGGCTGAGGTCGATGCGCGACCGCAGGATCTCGTACGACCGTTCCTCGATGGGGTGGATGGTCCTGGTCTTCATTCGGTGCTCCCGTACCGCTGCTCGAATCGGCCCGCTCTCCAGAGGACGGCCGCGGCGAGCCAGGAGATGACGAACACGGCGACGATTCCGTAGCCGAGGTACTCGAAGTGGTCGGCGAGGGCGGCGTAGGAGTCGAGGACGGCCGCGCCGGCGTACTTGGCGAGCAGGTCGGCGAGGTAGACGCTGCCGATGAAGCCGGCGATCAGCACCGTCATCGCGGTGGTCGCCATGTTGTAGTAGAGCTTGCGCGCGGGGCTGCGGAACGCCCAGGAGTACGCGCGGGTCATCAGCAGGCTGTCGCAGGTGTCCAGCGCGCTCATCCCGGCGGCGAACAGCAGCGGCAGCGTCAGCGTCGCCAGCAGCGGCAGCGCGCCCTGACCGGCGCTCTGCGCGGCCAGTCCGAGGAGGGTGACCTCCGAGGCGGTCTCCAGGCCCAGGCCGAACAGCAGGCCGACCGGGTACATGTGCCACGACGACCTGATCAGCGCGCGGGCCCGGCCGCCGAGCATGCGGTTCATCAGGCCGCGGTTGAGGAGCTGGATCTCCAGCTCGCGCTCGTCGAGTTCGCCGCGGGTCATCCGCCGCCAGAGGGCGGCGACGCCGCGCAGCACCATCGCGTTCAGGGCCGCGACGAGCAGCAGGAACGCCATCGCGACGACGACCGAGATGGCGCCGCCGACCTCGCGGAAGGAGTCGATCTGCGCGGTGGTCGCCGCGCCCGCCGCGAGCGCGATGACCGTGGAGAGCACGAGCACGACCGTCGAGTGGCCCATCGCGAAGAAGAAGCCGACGCCGACGGACCGCCGGCCGCGCTGCAGCATCAGCCGGGTCGTGTCGTCGATCGCGGCGATGTGGTCGGCGTCGAACGCGTGCCGCATGCCGAGGACGTACGCGGTCACGCCCGCGGCGGTGAAGGATCCGGCCGCGGCGAGGTTGCGGGAGTAGTAGAAGTACAGCGACCAGCCGGTGATGTGCAGCAGCGCGATGATGCCCAGGATTCCGGACAGGCGCGCGCGTTCGGCGCGCGTCCAGGTTCCTGCCGTCAGGGGTACGGGGGGTGTCGTCACGGGGCCTCCTTCGACGGGCCGCCGACCCGGCCGGGGTGCCGGGTCACGGGAACGTCCTCGATGGCGTCGACCGGGCAGATCTCGGCGCATTCGCCGCATCCGGTGCACCGGTCGGGCAGGACCCGCAGCGGGTCGCCGCCGCGGCCGGCCCACCCGGCGTGCGGGCGGATGGCGTGTTCGGGACAGGTGAGCAGGCAGGCTCCGCAGCCCTGGCACCGCGCGGTGACGCGCACCGTCAGGGCTGCGCCGCGCCCCGGCGGCTCGCTCACGCCCATCGGTACCCGCGGGGGGTGACGAACCGGCCGGCGACGGCGCGGCTGCGGCTGGAGCCGACGAGGACGACGGTGAACATGTCGATCCGCGCCGGGTCGAAGTCGGCGAGGGTCGTCAGCGTCACCGTCTGGTCGGGACGGGTGGCGTTGCGGACGTACCCGACCGGGGTCTCCGGCGGGCGGTGCTCGGCGAGGATGGCCAGGGCCTTCGGCAGCTGCCAGTCACGGGCCCGGCTGCGCGGGTTGTAGAGGCAGACGGTGAAGTCGCCCTCGGCGGCGGCGGTGACGCGGCGTTCGATGACCTCCCAGGGGGTGTGCAGGTCGGACAGGGAGATGTAGGCGTGGTCGTGGCCGAGCGGCGCGCCGAGCAGGTTCGAGGCGGCCACGGCGGCGGTGATGCCGGGGACGCCCTCGACGTCGATGTCCGCGTCGGCGAACTCCAGCGCCGGGCTGGCCATGGCGTACACCCCGGCGTCGCCGGAGCCGACGAGCGCGACGGCGCGCCCGGCCGACGCCTCGGCGACGGCGGTACGGGCGCGCTCCTCCTCCTTGCCGAGGCCCGAGGCGAGGACGCGCGTGCCGGGGCGGATCAGGTCGCGGACCTGGTCGAGGTACTGGTCGAGGCCGACGACGACGGACGCCCGCTGCAGCGCGGCGACCGCCCGCGGCGTGAGCAGGTCGCGAGCGCCGGGCCCGAGGCCGATGATCGAGAGCCGGCCGCGCGGCGCGAGCCGGGCGACGGCGGCCGTGGCGTTCGCGGACTTGCGCTTCTCGGCGACGAGTTCGGCGTCCCGGCCGTGCGCCCGCGCGCCGTGCAGCGCGGCCGCCTCGGCGACGCTGGGCGTGCCGACCTCGGCGCGGACCACCTCGGAGGGGTTGGGGACGGCGACGGCGGCCAGGGTCTCGGCCGGGTAGGTGACGACCTCCCAGCCGCGCGCGGCGGCCGCCTGGAGGATGCCCTCCTCGTCGGCCTTGAGGTCGACGGTCGCCAGGAACCGTACGGCGGCGGGGTCGACCCTGGCGGCGGCCAGCGTCTGGTCGACGAGCGCCCCGACCTCCTCGGCGGACACGCCGCGCGCCGAGCCGACCCCGACGACCAGGGATTTGGGCCGGTAGACGAGCGCGCCGCCGAACCACCCCTCGTGGCACATGCAGTCCAGCTCGGCGTGGTCGGTGACGAGGATGCGGTGCGCGGCGTCCTCGGCGCCGGGTGAGACGTTCGGGGGCAGCGGGGGCAGCGGCCAGCCCTCGGCGCCCTCGACGCGCACCGGTTCGCCGGACAGCACGGCCGCGCCGACGTGAGCGAGCAGGTCCGGGTTGTGGACGGTGAAGCCCAGGTCGGCGCCGTAGGAGTCGAGCGGCGTGACGTTGCCGCGGTCGCTGGCGGTCGTCACGACCGGCGTGCAGCCGAGCACGCCCGTCAGCCGGTGGGCGAGCAGGTTCCCGCCGTGGTGGCCGCCGAGGACGGCGACCGCGAAGGCCATCGACTCGTCCACGCAGACGACGGCGGGGTCGGTGGTCTTGTGGCCGAGCAGCGGCGCCAGCACCCGTACGGTCGCGCCGACGGCGAGGAAGCTGACGATGGCGTCGCAGGTCCGCCACGCCTCGCGGAGCGCGTCGGCGGCCTTGTCCGCCGTGAGCACGCGGACCTCGTCCGGCCACGCCGCGCGCAGCGTCTCGGCCGCCGTACGGCCGCTCGCGGTCGCCGCGACGACGCCGATCCGCATCGTCGTCTCCGTCCCCGCGCTCGTACGTCCCTGCTCCTCCGAGCCCGCAGCGGTCCGTCCCGTCGTCTCCGTCACCGTGACCTCCCCGTCAGCACGAACACCGGATTCTGCGCCTCCAGCCGGAACGACCCGCCGGGCAGGTCGGCGAACCGCGACGCCGCCACCTGCACGCCCTCGACCGAGTAGCCCGCGTCGGCCAGCAGCCGCCGCGCGGCCACGGCACGGTCGACCGCCGCGAAGGTCGCCACGACCGTCTCGGGACGGCGCGCGAGGGCCCCGCCGAGCGCGTCGAGGCCACCGCCGCCGACGAACACCGCGTCGGGGTCGGGCAGCGCGTCGTACGCCTCGGGCGCGGCGCCCTCGACCACGCGCACGCCGCCGGAGCGGGCGTTGCGGCGGATCAGCGCGCAGGCCGCCGGGTCGCGCTCGATGGCGATGACGGCCGCGTGGTGCTCGGCGCACTCGATCCCGACCGAGCCGCTGCCCGCGCCGACGTCCCAGATCAGCCGGCCGAGCGTCGGCCGCAGGCGGGACAGCGCGACCGCGCGCACCTCCCACTTGGTGATCATTCCGGCGCGGTGGTCGTACGCGTCGTCCGCGCGCGCCCAGCCGTCCGGCGGCGCGGCGGCCTGATCGTGCACGCGGGCCCCGCCGGCGAGCCGGTCCTCGTCGAGGACGACCACGACGTTCGGGTCCGCCCAGTCGCGGGCGGCGGCCTCGGCCGGCGCGCACCGGAGGACCCGCTCATCGGGGCCGCCGAGGCACTCGGCCACCCAGAGCGTGCGGTCCCAGCCGGCGAGCCCGGCGGCGATGACGTCCGGACCGCAGGACGGCGCCGTGAGGACGGCGACCTTCGGCAGCGCCCGGCAGGCGTTCACGGCGGTGCGCGGGTCACGGCCGTGCGCGCTCACGACGACCGCGTCGTCCCAGGGCAGGCCGATCCGCGCGAACGCGGTCGCCACCGACGACACGGCGGGCAGGACCTCAGGGGCGTGGCCGCGCCCGCGCAGCGCCCGCAGGATGCCGAAGAACGCCGGGTCGCCGCTGGCCAGCACGACGACATCGCCGTCCGCCGCGTCGACCTGGTCGAGCGCCGCCGTCACGTCGCCGAGCACGATCCGGCGCGCGTGCTCCGGCGGGCGTACGGCCTCCAGGTGCCGGCGGGCGCCGACGAGCAGGGAGGCGGCCCGGATCCGGTCCATCGCCTGCGGGGACGGCGGAGAGCCGTCGCAGCCCACCACCGTGATCACCGGGCCAGCCGCCCGTACATCGCGATCATCCGCTTGCCGGTGAAGTCGACGAGGACGACCTGCGCCGCGACGCCGCTCGCGCCGGGCACCTGGGCCGCCTGGTCCTCGGCGAAGCGCTCCAGCACCCCGGCGACGCGGCGGCACAGCTCGCGACCGGCGCGGCCGAGCAGGCCGGCCTCCTCCCACAGCTCGTACGCGTGGCGGGCGGTGTTCGCCTCCGCGACCCGCGCGGCCAGGTCCGCCGGGCCGCCGACGTCGGTGGTGATCTCGCCGAGCAGCGCGGTGTCGACCTTGGAGCGCGTGTAGTGCGTCATCAGGATGCCGGACGCGAGCTTGGTCAGCTTGCCGGCCATCCCGACGAACACGACCTGCGCGACGCCGTGCTCCACCGCCCGGCGCAGCGCGGCGCCGGTGAAGTCGCCGACCTCGACGAAGCACACGTCCGGCAGCTTGGGCAGCATCGCCATCGCGCCCTGCTCGGTACGGCCGCCGGTGCACAGGACCAGCGTCCGCTGGCCCTGCGCGGCGAGCACCGAGACGGCCTGCTCGACGCTGGCCCGCCACGACGCGGTCGAGAACGGCCGCACGATCCCCGTCGTGCCCAGGATCGAGATGCCGCCCAGGATGCCGAGCCGCCGGTTCGTGGTCTTGCGCGCCATCTTCTCGCCCTCGGGCACCGAGATGACGACGCGGACGCCTCGGGCGGTCAGGTCCACCGACTCCCCCACCGCCTGCTCGATCATCCGCCGGGGCACCGGGTTGATCGCCGGCCCGCCGACCTCCAGGCCGAGGCCGGGCTTGGTGACCACACCGACGCCGACGCCGCCGTCCAGCTCGATGCCCGGCTCGTCCCGCCAGGAGACGGTGGCGGTCAGGCGGGCGCCGTGCGTGACGTCCGGGTCGTCCCCGGCGTCCTTGACGACGACGGCCTCGGCCCGGCCCTCCCCGGACACGCAGGAGTCCACCGCGAACGTCACCCGACGGCCCGAGGGCAGCGCCACCTCGACGACCTCCGGCGCGGCGCCCGTGACCAGTGCCTCCGCCGCGGCCTTGGCCGCCGCGGAGGCGCAGGTGCCGGTCGTCCAGCCGGTGCGCAGCGCCGTGCCGCGGGCCTTCATGGTCCGCGGCATGTCGGGTTCGTAGGGTGTCGTCATCGCCGGCTCAGCCGCCCCGCAGCGCCCTGCGGGCCGCCCGGTCCGCGCGCCGGTGGCCGTGGAAGTGGCCCGGGTGGTACAGGTGCGAGCGGGTACCGCCGGCCTCCAGCGCCGCGCCGACCAGCACGAGCGTGTGCTTCCACAGCTTGTGCTCCTTGACGGTCTCCTCCAGCGCATCGAGGCGGCAGCGCACGATCAGCTCGTCGGGCCAGGTGCACTGGTAGGCGATCACGCAGGGGGTGTCCGGCGGGTACCCGCCCTCCAGGAGCTCCTCCTGCAGCTGCCTGGACCGCGCCGCCGAGAGGAACAGCGCCATCGTCGTGCCGTGCCGGGCGAACTCCCGGACCTCCTCCCCCGGCGGCATCGGCGTCTTGCCCCCGCCGAGGCGCGTGAGGATCACCGACTGGGCGACCTCGGGGATGGTCAGCTCCCGCTCCACGGCGGCGGCGACCGCCGAGAAGCTGGACACGCCCGGAACGACCTCGGTCTCCAGGCCCAGCGCGCGGCAGCGGTCGAGCTGCTCCTGCAGCGCGCCCCACAGCGCCGGGTCGCCGGAGTGGATCCGCGCCACGGTCAGGCCCTCGGCGACAGCGCGCTCGTAGTACGGCAGGACGCCCTCCATGGGCAGCCGCGCCGAGTCGACGATCTCCGCGTCCGGGCGGGCGTGCTGGAGCACGTCCTCGTGGACCAGGCTGGCCGCCCAGATCACCACGTCGGCCTCGGCGATCGCCTTCGCCGCCCGGAACGTCAGCAGGTCCGCCGCGCCCGGCCCCGCCCCGACGAACACCACGCGTCCACTCATGAGGCCTCCTTCGTCGGCCTCATGAGCGAAACCGCTGTGCTCATTGATGCCTCGCTTCGCTCGGTCATCGGTTCCCCCCGTTCAGCTTTCCGCCGGTGACGGTCCGGCGGCCGGGCACGATCAGCGTCGACAGGTACGGGACCGGCCCCACCAGTTCCTTCGCCGCGCGTACGTCCTCGTCGGGCAGGCCGAGCCGCGCGCCGTACACCGCGTCGTCGAGCCGGCCCGCGTCCCGTACGGCCGCCAGGGTCTCCTCCGCGACGCGGCCGAACTTGTACGCGACGACCGTGTCCCGTGTCTCCAGGGCGGTACGGAGCCGCGCGGAGCCGCCCGTCAGCGGCAGCAGGCACAGCGACTCGTCGCCCTCGGTCAGCACGGTCCCCGACCGCGCGGCGAGGTCCTGCATCGCGGTGACGCCCGGCACGGTCTCGACCTCCACACCCGGCTCCCGTTCGCGTACGGTGCGGGCGAGGTAGGTGAAGGTGGAGTAGACGTTCGGGTCGCCGATCGTGGCGAACGCCACCGTCCGCGCCCCGCCGGCGAACGCCTCGACCACCCGGCGCGCGGCCGCGTCCCAGGCGCTCACCCGCCGCTCGCTCAGCCCGCCCCGGTCGTTGAGGGCGAAGACGACGCGCTCGGCCCGGTCGGTGTACGCGCGGACGACGGACTCGGCGCGGCCCGGCTCGTCCAGCGCCATCACCGGGACGAGGACGACGTCGGCCTCGCGCAGGATCCGGACCGCCCGGACCGTGACGAGCTCGGGATCGCCCGGCCCGACGCCCACGCCGATCAACCGTGGTCTGTCAGGGTTCATGAGAATTCACTCTCCAGCAGGCTGAACAGCACGGCGTCGACCCGTCCGGCCGGGATCAGCATGGCCTCGCGGAGCACGCCCTCCCGGGTGAAGCCGGCCTTCGCCGCGACGCCCTGCGACGCCAGGTTGCCGACGGCGGCCAGCAGCTCGACCCGGTGCAGGCCCTTCTCGAAGGCGTACGCGGCGGCGGCGCGCGTCGCCTCGACGGCGTAGCCCTTGCGCCGCGCCCACGGCGCGATCCAGTAGCCGACCTCGACGCGGCCGTCGGCCCAGTCCGTACGGCCCAGTCCGACGGTGCCGGCGAACCGGTCCCCGGCGACGATGGCGAAGTTGACCCCCAGCGTCGGATCGACGTGCGCGTGCGACACGCACCAGGCCAGCGCGGTCTCGGCGGTCTGGGCGGGCGCCCAGGGCATCCAGCGGAGGATCTCCGGGTCACGGCTCGCCGCCAGGACGTCCGCCGTGTCGCCCTCCTCGAACGGGCGCAGCAGCAGCCGCTGGGTCTCCAGCAGCACTCCCATGTCGAAGGTCATCGGCATGCTCCCACGAAACGACTCGCCATCTCCGGACTACCAGCCCAGTGGAGATGAAGGTAGGAGGCGAGGCGGAGAGGGCCGGCGAATCCCTCGGGCCCGGCCCCGGGCCAGCGCCAGGCGGCCGCGGTGTCCGGCCCGCGCCGCACCGCCGTGCGGTGGAACTCGTGGCCGCGGAAGCGCTCGCCGGTCCGCGCGACCGGCGAGTCGGTCACCGCGACCGCCTCGCGGTAGCCGAGGGTGAGGCGGGACGTCATGGACGCCTCGGCGTCGACGACCCCGCACATCGGCGCGCCGTCGAGCGTACGGGCGAGGTAGAGCAGGCCGGCGCACTCGGCGTAGATCGGGCCGCCGAACGCGGCGACCTGCCGGCGCAGCGGCTCGTTGGCCGCCAGCTCCGCCGCGTACATCTCGGGGAAGCCGCCGCCGATCACGATGCCGCGCGTGCCGTCCGGCAGCGCCTCGTCGCGCAGCGGGTCGAACGGCACGACGTCCGCACCGGCCGCGGCGAGCAGCTCGTCGTTCTCGGCGTACCCGAACGTGAACGCCGGGCCGCCCGCCACCGCCACCACGGGACGCGCGGCGCCCTCGGCGGGGCCCGCCGGCCGTACGGCGTCCTCTCCCGGAGCCGCCGGAGGGCCCGCCGCCGCGGCGGGAAGGTCCGCCGCGGCCGGGTCCCAGGGGCGGGCGCCGATCGGCGGGGCGGCGTGCGCGAGGGCGAGCAGGCCCTGCAGGTCGCAGGACTCCGCGACGAGCGCGCCGAGCCGCTCCACCGTCCGTACGGCGTCGGCGCGGCGTTCGGCCGCGGGGATGAGGCCGAGGTGGCGCGACGGGGTGTCGACGTCCGCGTTGCGCCGCAGCACCCCGAGCACCGGCAGGCCCGTCTCCTCGATCGCCGCCCGGCAGATCCGCTCGTGCCGGTCCGAGCCGACCCGGTTGAGGATCACGCCACCGATCCGCACGGTGGAGTCGTAGGTGACGAACCCGTGGACGAGCGCGGCGATCGAGCGGCCCGCCGAGGAGGCGTCCACGACCAGCACGACCGGCGCGTCCAGCAGCCGCGCGACGTGCGCCGTGGAGGCGAACCCGCCCCCGGCGGCCTCCGCGCCGTCGAACAGCCCCATGACGCCCTCGACCACGGCGACGTCCGCGTCCCGCGCGCCGTGCAGGAACAGCGGCGCGACGAGGTCCTCCGACGTCAGCCAGGGGTCGAGGTTGCGGCCCGGCCGCCCGGCGGCGAGCGCGTGGTAGCCCGGGTCGATGTAGTCCGGCCCGACCTTGTGCGGGGAGACGTCGAGCCCGCGCGCGGTCAGCGCGGCCATCAGGCCGGTGGCCACCGTCGTCTTGCCGCTCCCGGAGGCGGGGGCGGCGACGACGATCCGCGGCATCCTCACCGGACCGCCCGCCTCGGCAGGGAACGCGTCACCACTCGATGCCCTTCTGGCCCTTCTGGCCCGCGTCCATGGGGTGCTTGACCTTGCCCATCTCGGTGACGAGGTCGGCGAACTCCACCAGCCGCGGATCGGCGTCGCGGCCGGTGATGACGACGTGCTGGTACCCCGGGCGGTCCCGCAGTGTCGCGATCACGTCCTCGACGTCCACCCAGCCCCACTTCATCGGATAGGTGAACTCGTCCAGCACGTACAGCGTGTAGGTCTCGGCGGCGAGGTCGCGCTTGATCTGCTCCCAGCCCTCGCGGGCGTCCGCCGCGTGGTCCTCCTCCGTGCCGGGCCGCTGGATCCACGACCAGCCCTCGCCCATCTTGTGCCAGGCGACCGGGCCGCCCTCGCCGGACTCGCCGAGCACCCGCAGCGCCCGCTCCTCGCCGATGCGCCATTTGGCGGACTTGACGAACTGGAACACGCCGATCGGCCAGCCCTGGTTCCAGCCGCGCAGGGCCAGGCCGAAGGCGGCGGTCGACTTGCCCTTGCCCGGACCCGTGTGGACGACCACGAGAGGGCGGTTGCGGCGCTGCCGGGTGGTCAGCCCGTCGTCGGGCACCTGGGACGGCTTTCCCTGCGGCATGTCAGTCCTTCCGGCGGCGGTGGCGGGGCGGGGTCACGGGAACGGCGGCGGGGCCGGTCAGGGGGATGGCGGCGGCGCGGCGGGTCACGCCGCGGCCCGGCGGTCGTGGACGACGCCGGTGAGGGCGTCGGCGGCCAACTCCTCAAGGCGCACGGCCTCGGCGCCGAGGCGGGCGGCGATCCCGCCCGCGAGCCCGAGGCGCACCGGGCCGCGTTCGCAGTCGACGACGACGGAGGTGACGCCGCGCAGCAGGTCGGCGGCGCGCAGCGCGTCGGCCGGGGAGCCGTGGGTGGCCCGCCCGTCGGTCACCAGGACGAGCAGGGCGCGGCGGGCGGGGTCGCGCAGGCGTTCGGCGCGCAGCACGTCGGCGGCGCGGAGCAGGCCGGCGGCGAGGGGGGTGCGGCCGCCGGTCGGCAGCGTCTCGAGGCGCCGCGCGCCGGCCTCGACGGAGGAGGTCGGCGGCAGCGCCAGCTCGGCGGACGTCCCCCGGAAGGTGATCAGTCCGACCTTGTCGCGGCGCTGGTAGGCGTCCATGAGGAGGCTGAGCACGGCGCCCTTGACGGCGCGCATCCGCTGCCGCGCGGCCATGGAGCCGCTGGCGTCGACGACGAACAGCACCAGGTTGCCCTCGCGGCCCTCCCGGACCCGTTCGCGCAGGTCGCCGGAGCGGATGACGAGGCCGGGACCGGAGCGGCCGCGGGCGCGCTGGTGCGGGGCCGCGGCGAGCAGCGTCGCGGTCAGGTGTACCGACCGCGTGCCCGGCCGCGCGCCGGTCGTCCGGCCGTACGGGGTGCGGGCCCGCGAGCGGCGGCCCGGCGCGCCCTCGCCGAGACCGGGCACGGTGAAGACCCGCGGCCGGTACAGCGCGTCGGCGGGCGCGGGCTCCGGGGACGCCTCCCGCTCGCGACCGCCGCGGCCCTCGCCGGACAGGGCCTGCTCGATGTCGACGAGCGCCCCCTCCTGCGGGCCGGAGGGCTCGTCGCCGGGAGCGTCCGGTCCACCGCCGCCGGGGCCGTCGTCCGGACCGGGGTCGTCGGGGTCCGGGTCGGGGTCCTCAGGGTCCGTGTCCTCGTCCGTGTCCGGGGACGGGTCCCGCTCCGGCCGCGGGTCCGGGCCGGTGCCCTGCTCGGGGACGAGGTCGGTCACCGTGTCCTCGCCGAACCCGGGATCCGGCGCGGGCGGCTGTTCGTCCTCGTATCCGCCGGTGTCCTCCAGGACCTCCTCGAGCTTTTCCTCGTCGAGGCCCGGCGCGTCGAAGGGGTCGCGGCGGCGCCGGTGCGGGAGGGCGAGACGGGCGGCGACGCGCACGTCGGCCGCAGTGACGACCGTACGGTCGTGCCAGGCGGCGAGGGCCATCGCGGCGCGTGCCATGACGATGTCGGCGCGCAGCCCGTCCACCTCGAACGCCGCGCACACCGCCGTGATCTGCCGCAGCGCGCCGTCGGGCAGGACGACCTCGGGCAGCCGGGCGCGGGCCTGTTCGATCCGCCAGGCCAGCTCCGTCTCGGCGCGCGCCCACCCGGACGCGAAGGCCGCCGGATCGGCCTCGTACGCCAGCCTGCGGCGCACGACCTCCGCCCGCTCCTCCGGGTCGCGGGTGGCCGCCACCTCGACCGTCAGGCCGAAGCGGTCCAGGAGCTGCGGCCGGAGTTCGCCCTCTTCGGGGTTCATCGTGCCGACGAGCAGGAACCGGGAGGCGTGCCGGACGGAGACGCCCTCGCGCTCGACATAGGAGTGGCCCATCGCGGCCGCGTCGAGGAGCAGGTCGACGAGGTGGTCGTGCAGCAGGTTGACCTCGTCGACGTACAGCACGCCGCGGTGGGCGGCGGCCAGCAGACCGGGCTGGTAGGCCTGGACGCCCTCGGTGAGCGCGCGTTCGAGGTCGAGCGAGCCGGTCAGGCGGTCCTCTGCCGCGCCGATCGGCAGCTCCACGAGCCGGGCGGGCCGCACCCGCCGCGCGTCGTCCGCACCGTGCGGCCCGTCGGGGCACCGGGGGTCGGGCGCCTCCGGGTCGCAGGAGAACCGGCAGTCCGTCACCACCGTGACCTCCGGCAGCAGTCCGGCCAGTGCCCGCACGATGGTGGATTTCGCGGTGCCCTTCTCGCCGCGGACCAGCACCCCGCCGACGGACGGGGAGACCGCGTTGATCAGGAGGGCGAGCTTGAGGTCCTCCATCCCGGTGATGGCGGAGAACGGATAGGTGTTCACCCGGTGGTCGTCCTTTCCTCGGGTTAACGCGCCCGTAGGTGGCCTGGCATTCGGCGGCCGGAGTCTCCTGGCTCCCGGATCACCACCCGTCCCCGGCCTTCCGGCTCACGCCGTGGCCTGCTTCTGGGGAAGGACTTCCCGGTCACAGTTGCGCGACAGCCCCGGATTCGCACCGGGTTCCTCCGCGTACCGCCGGAGGACAGCATGACATATCCGGCCTGACGCGCGACACCGCAGGTACGGCCCCCGTCCGTGCTCCGGCGCGCGGGCGGCGGGGTCTCCCGCCGGGTGCACGGCGGGTGCCCGCCGTCGCGGAGCGGCCGGGAACACGGCGGGAGCACGTTATCGCGGAGCGGCCGGCCGCTGCCCGGAGAGAAGTGATCTGCTTGAATAGAACCTGTTCTATTTTGGGAGGCGCGCGGATGAGGCTCGGCATCAACGTCGGCTACTGGCAGCGGGATCCGGAGGACGCGACCGAGACGGTGCTGGCCGCCGAACGGCTCGGCTATGAGTACGTCTACACCGCCGAGGCGTACGGCTCGGACGCCTTCACCACGCTCACCTGGTACGCCGCGCGGACCTCGCGCATCAGGCTGGGCACGGCGGTGGCCCAGATGTCCGCCCGCACGCCCGCCGCGACCGCCATGCACGCCCTGACCCTCGACGCGCTGTCCGGCGGCCGGCTCACCCTCGGCATCGGCGCGTCCGGCCCCCAGGTCGTGGAGGGCTGGTACGGCGTGCCGTTCGCCCGCCCGCTGGAGCGCACCCGCGAGTACGTCCGGATCCTGCGGGACGTGTGGCGGCGCGCGGAGCCGGTGACCTCCGCCGGCCCGCACTACCCGCTGCCGTTGCCGGCCTCCGCGTACGCGCCGGGCCGCGTGACCGGCCTCGGCAAGCCGCTCAAGTCGATCGTCCACCCGGTGCGCCCGGACATCCCGGTGTACCTCGGCGCGGAGGGACCGAAGAACATCGCCCTGGCCGCCGAGATCGCCGACGGCTGGCTGCCCCTCTTCGTCGACCCGACGCGGATCGAGACGGTCTTCGGCGCCTCGCTGGCCGGCCGCCCCGAGGGGTTCGACATCGCCGCGACCGTGACGACGATCGTCACCGACGACCTGGCGACCGCGCTGGAGTTCGCCAAGGTCCCGCTCGCCTTCTACATCGGCGGCATGGGGGCGCGGGACCACAACTTCCACCTGGACCTGATCGGGCGGCTCGGATACGCCGAGGAGGCCGCGCGGGTACAGGAGCTGTTCCTGGCGGACCGGCGCGACGAGGCGATCCGTGCGGTGCCGGACGACCTGGCCGACTCGATCTCCCTGCTCGGCCCGATCGGCCGCGTCAGGGAGCGGCTCCAGCTGTGGTGGGACTCCCCGGTGACCACGCTCCTCATCGCCGGGGTCAAGGACGAACCGACCCTGAAGGCGATCCGCGACCTCGTACCGGCCTGACCAGGCGCCTCAGTCCCGGGCGCGGGACGGCATCCACCGGACCGTCAGTCCCGGGCGCGGGGCGACATCCACCGGTCCGTCAGTTCCAGGCGCGGGACAGCATCCACGTGCCGGTCGCCCGGTCGTGGCGCAGCTCGTACACGCCGGCCGTCCGGTCCGGGGTCGCCTCGACGCGCCAGAACTCCCGCTCGCCGCCCTCCGGGGCCTCCGGGTGGCGTTCGTGCCACCAGTCGCGGGTGGTGACCCAGCGGTCCAGCACCCGCAGCACCGTGTAGAGCCGGCCACGCCAGACGAACCGGGACGGCCTGCCGTCGGCGAGCCAGACCTCGACGGGATCGCCGTACACACGGCTCATCGCCCACGGCCCGGCGCGTCCGCACGCCTCGCACGTCCATCGCTCGCTCCGCCCACGCGGGCCGCCCGCCTCTCGGATCGGTGACAGGGAGTGAGCCTGGGGGAAGGCAGGCGACAAGTTCGAACATACGTTCGACTAAGGTGTTCGTCAAGCCCTTGACGTGACCCCGGGCCCGAGAGCGGCGGATCCGGAACCCGCGGGCCCCGGCCGCGGACGCGGACTCAGCGGGCGAGCGGGCGAGCGCCCGAGGTCCAGCGGCGAGCGCCCCCGAGGCACAGGCCCAGTGGGCCGAGCACCCGAGGCCCGACCCCAGGGGCGAGCACCCCGAGTCAGGCTCAGCGGGTGAGCGTTCGCACGATCAGCTCGGCGGCGCGGGCGGGGTCGTCGGCGTCGGCCTGCCCGCCGCCGGCCCACAGGTAGGACCATCGGATCCGGGACATCGGCATGGCGACCACCAGGACGCCGTGCCCGCTGGGCGGGTCCACCACGCGCAGCATCAGGTCCTCGGTCAGGACCGCCTGAAGACCGCGCGCCTCGACTTCGCGGGCGAGCGCCTCCAGGTGGCGTCGCCGCGGCCCGAGCGCGTATCCCGAAGTGGCGGCCATGAGATGCCACCCCTCTCACGCTTTGGACGTTACGGCAGGAAGGGGTACGCCCTAGGGCGTTCAACAGGTAAGGTGCCTATCCGATGGTGGCAAAAGGTGCCCAGATGGCAACGGTGAGTGACCTCCCCTGTCAGGATGTCCCGCCCCCGTTTTACGTGCAAGTATTTTCGGACCAATAGATCAGACGGATTCGGCATCACCCGTGCACAGTTCAACGGCCCCGACGCGGCCCGGCCGCAGGTTTCGGCCGCACCGACCGCTCACCATCGGTCCCCATTCTCCTCGCATTACGCGCAGGACGCTCGCCATGGAGGTGCCCCATGTCCGATGGCCGTAGTCCCACCGTCCGCCGCCGCCGGCTGGGAATGGAACTGCGCAGGCTCCGGGAGGCCGCCGGCCTCATGATCGAGGACGTCGCGAAACACCTCGAGTGCTCCATGTCCCGCGTCAGCCGCATCGAGACCGGCAAGTCCGTGGCGCGCATCCGCGACGTCCGCGACATGCTCGACCTGTACGGCCTGCCCGAGGGCTCGCAGCGCGACCAGCTCCTCGGCCTCGCCAAGGACGCCCAGCAGCGCGGCTGGTGGACCGAGTACGAGGCGGTGCTGTCCGCGTCGGCGGGCCTGGACACCTACATCGGCCTGGAGGCGTCGGCCGCGTCGATCCGGACGTTCCAGACCCACCTCGTGCCCGGCCTGCTGCAGACCGAGGAGTACGCCCGCGCGTTGATCAAGGCCGGGCGGCCCGGCGAGACGCCCGAGAACGTCGACCGGCGCATCGCCCTGCGCACGCGCCGCCAGGCCATGCTCCACGAGTCCGGCTCGCTCGAGCTGTGGGCCGTGCTCGACGAGGCGGTGCTGCGCCGGCCGATCGGCGGGGTGACCGTGATGCGGTCCCAGCTCATGCGGCTGCTCGAGGTCGGCGAGCTGCCGGGCGTCACGATCCAGGTGCTGCCGTTCGCCCGCGGCGCCCACCCCGGCGTCGACGGCGCCTTCACGATCATCGGCTTTCCGGACCCCACGGACCTGGACGTCGTCTACATCGACTGCCCCGCCGGGAACATCTTCCTCGAGAAGGAGAAGGACGTCCGGCGCCACACGACCTGGTTCGACCATCTGCGGGCCGCCGCGCTGCCGCCCGACGAGTCGGCCGAGTTCATCACGGCGGCGGCGGACGAGTTCAAGGACGCCTCCCCGTACCCACGGAGATGATCCACGTGAGTGGCCACCCCGATCTCGTCGACGTCGGCTGGCGGAAGAGCAGCCGTAGCTCCAACAACGCCGACTGCGTCGAGGTCGCCGTCGTCGGCGACACGTCCGGCGACCGAGCCGGCGACTGAGCCGGCGCCGCCCCGGGCACGGCCGCGGAGTCCCGCTTCCGCGGCCTCACGGCCGGCGGCGGCCGTGAGGCGGCCAGAGCACCGTGGGACGGGTTAGGGTCGGCGGCATCAGCAGTCGCGCAGAAGGAGACCGCATGCTGCCCTGGTCGGCCGACCTCGCCGGACGTATCGACGAACACGAGTTCAGCAGCGAACTGCTGCGCGGCAACCCCCTCGGGGATCCGCACCGCCGGCCGTTGTGGGTGTACGTCCCGCCGGGGTACGACGACGAGCCGGACCGCCGCTACCCCACCGTGTACGTCATCCAGGGGTACACCGGGCACCTGCCGATGTGGCGCAACCGCAGCCCCTGGCGGCAGCCCTTCCCCGAACTGGCCGACGGGGTGTTCGCCCGCGGCGAGGCCCCGCCCGTGATCGTCGTGTACGTCGACGCCTGGACGGCGCTCGGCGGCAGCCAGTACCTCGACTCCCCCGCCACCGGGCGCTACCACTCCTACCTGTGCGACGAGCTCGTACCGTGGGTGGACGCGCACTACCGGACGCTGCCCGACCGCGACCACCGCGGCATCAGCGGCAAGTCCAGCGGCGGCTACGGCGCGATGATCACCCCGTTGCTGCGGCCCGACCTGTTCGGCGCGCTCGCCACCCACGCCGGCGACGCCCTCTTCGACGTCTGCTACCGCCCCGGATTCCCGAGGCTGGCCCGCATGCTGCGCGACTCCTTCGACGGCTCGATCGACAAGTTCCTCGCCGACTTCCGCGGCCACATCGCCGGCACCCGGGAGAGCGACTTCCCGCTCATCGAGATCTACGGCTACTCCGCGGCGTACTCCGCCGACGAGGACGGCACCGTGCACCTGCCCTTCGACGACACCGGCGCGGTCGTCCCCGAGGTCTGGGAGCGCTGGCTGCGGTGGGACCCGGTGCTGATGCCGCAGCGCCCGGAGTACGCCGAGGCGCTGCGCTCGATGCGGGCCGTCTGGATCGACGCGGGCAACCGGGACGAGTACCACCTCGACCTGGGCGCCCAGGCCTTCCGCCGCGCGGTCGAGGCCGCCGGCGTCAAGGACGATGCCGTGCACTTCGAGCTGTTCGAGGCCGGCCACGGCGCGATCGAGTACCGCTACCCGCTTTCACTGGCCTGGCTCGCCGAACGCCTCAGCCCCTGAGCCCGTCACCCGACCGCTCCGGCGAATGGCTCTTCGCACTTCGCGACGGTCATCCGAAGATCGGGTGACCGTGGAGATGCGCCGGACCGTTCGGAATCCATTCTCGCGGCCGCGGACCCCGCCGGTCACCGGTCCTGAGGATGATCTTCGCGGGGGTCGGCCGGTCGTAGCGTTTCATGCGACATCCGCTTTCGAACGGAAGGGTGAGCATGCGAGACGGTGACACGGCCACCGAAGAGCGGGAGCCCAGGGTCACGCCGGCGGACCCGGCGCTCGCGGCGGAACTCATCGCGATGACCGATGAGGATCGGCGGCTTCAGGGGGACGCGAGCGCCGGTGGTGCGGCGTACGAGGAATGGGCCAAGGACGTCACCGCGCAACTGGCGTACCGCCGGGTCACCACACGGAACGCCGACCGCCTCGACGAGATCATGGACGAGCACGGGTGGCCGACGACCGAGCTGGTCGGTGCGGAGGCGGCACGCCGCGCGTGGCTCATCGCCCAGCACGCGGATCGGCGTCTGGACGTACAGCGCCGCGCCGTCCGCCTGATGACGGACGCGGTGGCGATCGGTGCGGCGGACGCGGGGATGCTCGCCATGCTCCGCGACCGCGTGCTCGTCAACGAGGGACGCGAACAGCTCTACGGCACCCAGGTCGCCGGAGTCGAGGACGGCGTTCCGATCCTGTGGCCCTGCGCGGACCCCGACCGCGTGAACGAGCGACGGGCCGAAGTCGGCCTGGGTCCGCTCCCGGGCGACGGCGAGGGCCGGCGCCGCTGAAACCAGCAGATCCCTGGTGACCGCTGCTGACAGGGCGCAGCGATCACCAGGGATCATCGGCCGGAGTGTGGGGGGGGGGGGGGGGGCCC
>NZ_JAMXMW010000032.1:0-80571 GCF_024055675.1 Actinoallomurus rhizosphaericola
AAACTCTCCGTTAAGGCCAAACGACGATCGTCGGCGAAGACGACCGCCAAACCCTACGAAAAAAATCCCGGCAAGAATCATATTTGCCAAAGGAATCCAAACCAACCACAATCAACCCTGAAAGAGCCGACCATGATCAGCGAGGACCATAAAGGCACTGGCTTTTAGCACACTGTTGAGTTCTCAAGAAACGGACACACACCGTCCGGAACCCGACTCCCGCCGGACCCCGTCTGGGGCAACCCTTCTACTTTAGCGCCCCCGCTCCGCTTGTCAACCCCGATCCGAAGATCTTTTTAGAATCGACACACGAAACCGGAACACCCCCTCCAGACAGCAACCACCCCGACCAGCAGAACCGGCCGCAGCAGCACCACCCAGAAGTTCCCCACCGGGCCGACCGCCGGATCCAACCGGCGTCCTGCATCCCGTCTCGGGGCGACCGCACCATGCTACTCCGTCCGAACGCGAGTCCGGACCGAGCAACTCAGTGCGGGTTCCCCCGGGCCGGCCGCCTTCCGGCGTCCCGCTCCCCTGGGGGCGAAGAGAACATTACGGCCGCCCGAAGACCCCGTCAAATCAAGCGATCCGGCAGGCGAACCGCCACGTGCCGCCGCTCCGCCGGCCCTCGGGTCGGCGGTCACCGGTCGCCGGCGGTCTCGCGCTGCGGGGTCCGCGCTCCGGTCGGTGCGGCGGTCGAGCCGCGGACGACCAGTTCCGGCGTCACCTCGACGACCGAGCCGATCCTGCCGTCGGCGCCGGTGTCGACGAACAGATCCCAGGCCCGCCGGCCGAGATCCTGCTTGTCGACCGTCACCGTGGTGAGCCGCGGGGAGACCAGGCGGCTGAGCGCGATGTCGTCGAAGCCGGTGAGCGAGATCTCGTCGGGTACCGCGACGCCGAGTTCGTCGAACCGGGCGAGCGCGCCCAGGGCGACGTAGTCGCTGAACGCCATCACGGCCGTCGCCCCGCTCGCGAGGGCCGCGTCGGCGGCTCGATGTCCGTCGACACTGCTCGATCCGCACGGGATCTGGACGATCTCCAGGTCGGGCCCGGCGGCCGTCCGGACGGCTCGTTGCCGGGCGCGCTCGGACCAGGCGCGTGCGGGTCCGCGCAGGTACGCGACGCGACGGTGACCGAGTTCGCGCAGGTGGCGGCAGATCGAGGCGACTCCCGCCCCGAAGTCCACCGCCACCGCCGGGATCCGGCTGCCCCGGCTGCGCCGGTTGACGCAGACCAGCCGTGGTACGGCGGACGCCAGCTCGGTGAGCTCCCACTGGCTCATCCGCGGCGAGCACAGGACGATGCCGTCGGCCCACCGGGACAGCTCGAGGGCGGCGTCGCGTTCGGCGCCGGCCTTCTCCCCGGTGTCGGCGACGAGCGTGCGGAAGTCGGCGTGCTGGGCCGCGTTCGTGACCCCTTTGAGCACCTCGGCGAAGTACGGGTTGCTCAGGTCGGGTACGACGACGCCGACCGCGGAGGTGGTGCCGCGAAGCAGTCCCTGCGCCGCCGGGTTCGGCCGGTAGCCGAGCCGCGCGACCGCCGCGCGGACCCGCTGTTCCGGCTCTGCCGAAACGGGCTTGGAGCCCGTGAGGACACGGGACACCGTGGCGGGAGAAACGCCGGCCTCCCGTGCCACGTCGATGATCGTTGCGCGCGGCGGCCGCGCCCCCGTGCCGGTCTGCGCCCTGCCCATGGCGGCATTGCACCATACGTTCCGCCCACCCTGCGCGGGGGATCCGCCGGGAAAGACGGTGGAAGCGGGGTTGACGTCCCCGGACCGGCATGCGACCTTCGGAAAAGGTTTTCCCTAGCTCCTCTGGACGCGGTGCCGGCGCCCGGCCGGCGTGGCGTGACCCGCCAGCCGCAGCCGGAGGAGCTCACCGGCGCAGCAGGGAGGCGGGCATGCGCGGAACGCCGGCTCGATGGGTGTCCCTCCTGGTGGCGGCCGCGATCACCTCGGCGACCGTCGCCACCACACCGACCGTCCCCACCACGCCGACCACCGCCGCCACGCCGACCGGCGGCACTGCGGCGATCGCCACCACCGGCGCCGCGACCGTCGGCGGCGGCGTGAGCGGCATCGACGACGCCGGGTGGCGGGCCGTGCCCGCGAGGTTCTCCCCCGCCGGTGCCCGCCGGGGCGTCTGCGTCGACGCGCCATTGCGGCTCGTCGCCGACCGCCCGCTGGAACCGGGCACGTCCGGTCGCATCGAGGTGCACCGCGCCGACGGCACCCTGACCGACGCGATCGACCTGGCCGACCCGCGCTCGTACCACCGCACGATCGGCGACGCGGTCTCCGACACCGGGATCCCGCACTCCTTCGCGTACGACCCGGTGCTCACCGAGGGGAACACCGCGACGATCACGCTGCACCATCGGCTCGACTACGGGCGGACGTACTACGTCACGGTCGACGCGGCGGCGTTTCCCGGCTTCCCCGGCATCCAGGATCCGACGACGTGGAGGTTCCGGACCCGGGCCGCCCCGCCTCGTACGGGGACCCGGCGGCTGACGGTCGCGGCGGACGGACGGGGCGACTTCTGCACGGTGCAGGGCGCGATCGACTTCGTTCCGGAGGGCAACACGCGGCCGGTGTCGATCGACGTCCGCCCCGGTACGTACCGCGAGATCGTCTACGTCCGCGCCGACCGCCCGCACCTCACGATCCGTGGGGCGGGCCGGGACCGTACCGTGATCGAGTACGCCAACAACAACCGGCTCAACGGGGACACCGCACTCGCCGGGTCCACCGATCCGGGTGACGTCTGCCCGCGCCAGGCGCTGCCCGGCCACGACACGTACAACTGCTGGCGGGCGCTGTTCGGCGTGGAGGCGGCCGACTTCCGGCTGCGGGACCTCACACTGCGCAACACCACGCCGTACGGCGGGTCGCAGGCGGAGGCGTTCCGCGGCAACGCCGACCGGATCACGCTGCGGCGCGTGACCCTGGACTCCTTCCAGGACACCCTCCGCCTGCAGGGCCGCGGGTACGTCACGGACAGCCTGATCTCCGGCGACGTGGACTTCGTGTGGGGCACCGGCGCGGTGTTCATCCGGCGCACCGAGCTGCGCTCCCTGCACGGCGGTTTCGTCACCCAGGCGCGGAACGACGGGACCCACGCCGGTTACGTGTTCGTCGACGATCGCCTGACCCGCGGGCCGGAGGCGCCGGACGCGTCGGTGTACCTCGGGCGGATCGACCCGACGGTGTACCCGGACAGCCAGGTGGTCTTCGTCCGGACGGCGATGGACGCGCACGTCCGGCCCGACGGCTGGCAGCTGAACAACGCCGACTGCGCGAAGGCGCCGAGCGTGCGGTTCTGGGAGTACGGGAGCACCGACCCGGCCGGAGCGCCGCTCGACACGGGCGCCCGCCTGCCGTGCTCCCGCTCGCTGACCGCCGCCGAGGCGTCCTGGTGGAGCGACCCGGCCCACGTCCTGGGCGGCTGGCGGCCCCGATGACGTCCCGCCGCCGAGCCCCGGACCCGCGAGGACGCCGGCGCGTCCGCCCGCCCCAATCCCGTACGGGGCCGGAGACGGCGGTCCGCCGCAGCACCGGAACCCTCCGCCGCAGCACCGAAACCCTGGGAGGAACGCGCACGTGATCCGCCGCCGAACGCCCGCCCGGCTCCGCCGCCGCGCGCCGGTCCTGTTGTCCGGTCTCCTTCTCCTGCTCGCCCTGCTGCCGGTCGCCTCGCCGGGCGCCCGCGCCGCCGAGCCCAGCGCGCCCGCCGAGCCCGGCACGACCGCCGCGGCCTGGCGGGTCGACGCCGCGCCGTTCGGGCTGACCTTCCTGGACCACGGCCGCCCGGTCACCGCGGAGGCGGGCGGGGCGGTCGCCGGGCCGGGCGGCCGGCTGTCCTACCAGGTCGGCGGGTCCGTCACGAGCCAGGACGGCGCGACCTACCACCGCCTGACCGACCTGGTCTCCCGGCGGCCCATACGAGGCGGCACGGCCTACACGGTCGCGACGGACGAACCCGCCCGTACCGCGACGGTCACGGTCACGCGTACCGCGCAGGGCGTGCGGGTGCGGTGGTCGTTCAGCCCTTCGAGCGACGTCACCGCGGTGTTCGAGGCGCTGACGGCGGGCGGGAACGAGCACTACCTCGGCGGCAGCTCCGCCGCGTACGTCGATCTGCGCGGGCACATCCGCGGCTGGAGCCCGGGCAAGGAGGGCAACGAGGCCGGCGACTACTGCCAGAACCAGGAGCAGTCCGCGAGCACGTTCTACCTCAGCTCCGGCGGGTACGGGCTGTGGGCCGACACCGACCACGTCGGCCGGTTCGCGTTCCCCGGCGCGACGCAGCAGAGCGACGGGCCGACCTGCGCGAGCACTCCGAAGCCGCCGAGCGGCGCGGCGCAGCCGTACCCCTGCCCGGTCGCGGCGGCCGCGCAGCCGGACCGGGTGCAGATCTGCGTGAAGGACGCCGGGCTGTCCTACGACGTGTACACCGGCTCGCCGGCGGCGGTGACCAGTGCGTACCACCGTACGGTCGGCCTGCCGAGCATGCCGCCGGCGAGCGAGTTCGCGCTGATGAAGTGGCGTGACGTCAACGCCGACCAGGCGCAGGTGCTGGACGACGTGGCGCAGCTGAAGCGGCTGGACATCCCGGTCGGCACGATCTGGATCGACAACCCGTGGGAGCGCCAGCCCGCCGGCAACACCCACCGGATCAACGGGAGCGCCTGCACGAACAGCGGTGAGTTCGACCCGACGTTCTTCCCGGACCCGCAGAGGATGATCGACGAGATCCACGCGCAGGGCGTCCGGTTCGGGCTGTGGGTGACCTCTCACGTGGTGAGCGCGCCGTCGTCCGCGCAGGGCGGCGGCTCGTGTGCCGGCATCAACGACGTCTGGGCGAAGAACGGCTGGCTCGTCCCCGGCACCAACTACATCGACTTCACGAACCCGGCCGCGCGCGAGCACTACGTCGAGCAGCTCACCAAGATTTTCGAGATGGGCGTCGACATGGCCAAGGAGGACCGCAGCGAGGAGTACCGGTTCGAGACGACGTCGTTCGCGGGCGGCTCGGGCGCGGGCCTGTACCTGCGTTACCCGGACCTTTACCAGTCCGCGGTCACCGAGGCGATGCGGCGGGCGCACGGGAACGACTTCGAGACCCTCGTACGGGCGGGGGTGCCCGGCACGGCGCAGCACACGCACGGCATGTGGGGCAGCGACGTGTTCGAGACCTTCGCTGGGCTGCGCACGTCGGTCCGGTACGGCACGAGCGAGTCGCTGACGGGGCACTTCGCCTGGGGCTCCGACACCGGCGGCATCGACCCGAAGTCGCCGGCGAACGCGACGAACAGCCCGACGCCGTCGCTGTTCACCCGCTGGGCGCAGTTCAGCGCGGTCAGCCCGGTGTTCGAGGTCGGCGGCGCCGGGCTGAACGCCACGCCCTGGAAGTACGACCCCGACACGATCCGGCGGTTCCGCGACGCCGTGACCCTGCACTACGAGCTGTTCCCCTACCTGTACGGGCTGGCGCGGGACGCCTCGCGCACCGGTGTGCCGATCCTGCGGGCCCTCGGCTTCCAGTACCCCGGCGACCCGGACGCGTGGGCCCAGGACCAGGAGTTCATGGTCGGCCCGGACCTGCTCGCCGCGCCGGTCACCGCCGACCGTGCCGACGCCGACGGCGCGGCGGGCCGGCCGACGCCTGTGGACGTGTACCTGCCGGCCGGGCGCTGGGTGGACCTGTACGACGGCGAGGTCGTCGACGGCGGCCGCACGATCACCCGCGAGACGAGCCTCGACGAGTTCCCGCTGTACCTGCGGGCGGGCGCGTCGATCGGGTTCAACACCCGCGTGCTCGGCGGCTGGCGGACCGGTGAGCTGTCCCGGCCGGGCCTGAGCGGCACGCTGTACGCGCCGGAGCCGGGCCGCGCCGTCCGGCTGCGCGTGTCCGGCACCGGGGAACGGCAGACCGTCGTGCTGCTGCCGCGGGCGCCCCGGTCGGTCACCGTGGACGGCCGCGTCCTGCCGCGCGCGGCGGACACCGGCGCGCTGCGGGCCGCGCGGGAGGGCTGGACGTTCGCCTCCGGCCCGTTCGGCGGAGTCGTGCTGAAACTCACCCCCCACGGCCGCGCCGCGGACGTGGCGATCCGATGACCGACCTCCTGGAGGAGCAATGAGCGGATCATGGCCTCGGCGGCGTTTCCTCGGAGCGAGCGGCGCCGTCGTCGGCGGCGGGCTGCTGGCGTCCGCCCTCGGCGGGCCCGCCCTCGCCGGCACCGACCCGTGGCGGGCCGCCGACCGGATCCGCCGCCGGGTGCGCGCGCCGCGCTTCCCCCACCACCGCTTCCGGATCACCGACTTCGGCGCGAAGGGCGACGGCACGACCGACTGCACGCGTGCGTTCGAGGCGGCGATCAGCGCCTGCGCGCGCCGCGGCGGCGGGCAGGTCGTCGTCCCGCCCGGCCGCTATTCGACCGGGCCGATCAGACTCCGCAGCCACGTCGACCTGCACGTCGGCGAGGGGGCGACGGTCCTGTTCAGCCCCGACCCGGCGCGGTACCTGCCCGCCGTCTACACCCGCTGGCAGGGCGTCGAGTGCTACAACTACTCGCCCCTCATCTACGCGTACGGCGCCCGGAACATCGCGATCACCGGCTCCGGCACCCTCGACGGGCAGGCGAGCAACACCGCGTGGTGGCCGTGGAAGGGCAAGCCAGAGTACGGCTGGAAGCCCGGCGATCCACAGGAGGGCCCGGACTGGACGCTCCTGCAGCAGTGGGCCGACCAGGGCGTGCCCGTACGGGACCGGGTCCTCGGTGCCGGGCACCACCTGCGCCCGAACATGATCCAGCCGTACCGCTGCGAGAACGTCCTGATCGAGGGCGTCACGATCGTGAACTCGCCGATGTGGGAGATCCACCCGGTCCTGTCGCGGAACGTCCTCGTCCGCGACGTCACGGTGATCAGCCACGGGCCGAACAACGACGGCTGCGACCCCGAGTCCTCCACCGACGTCGTGATCACCGGCTGTACCTTCGACACGGGTGACGACTGCATCGCGATCAAGGCGGGCCGCAACGCCGACGGCCGCCGCGTGAACGTGCCGAGCCGGAACATCCTCGTCGAGGACTGTGAGTTCCGCGACGGCCACGGCGGCGTGACGATCGGCAGCGAGATGACCGGCGGCGTGGCCGGCGTCTTCGCCCGGAACCTGCGGATGACCAGCCCGAATCTCAACAGCTGCCTGCGGCTGAAGAGCAACTCGATGCGGGGCGGTTACATCCACGACGTGTACCTGAAGGACGCCGAGGTCGGGCAGCTGTCCGTCGCCGCGATCCAGGTCGACTTCTACTACGACGAGGGGCCCGGCCACCCGTACAACCCCGACGTGAGCGGCATCCACGTCGAGGACCTGCACGTCGGCACCACGCAGTACGTGCTGGACATGCGCGGCTACCCGGATGCTCCGATCAAGGACGTCACGCTCGCGCACTGCCGGTTCGACACGGCGACGGCGGCGGACATCGTGGAGAACGTGGAAGGTCTCGTCCTCACCGACGTGACCGTGAACGGCTCCCCGGCCGGCGTGCCTGCCTGATCCCCCGCCGCGGCTATTGGCCGAGTCTGTCCCGGAGGTGGTCGCGGAGGACGACGGCCTGGTTGTGCTCGGTGTCGCGCGCGGAGTACAGCAGCGTCACGCGCCCCTTCCGGGCGGCATCGAGCAACGGGCCTTCGGCCTCGGGCCGTTCGTCGAGCTCGCGGCGGTACCGCTCGGCGAACTCGGCGAACCGCTCGGGCCGGTGCCCGAACCACTGCCGGAGGTCCGAGGAGGGCGCGACGTCACGCAGCCAGCCGTCGATCTCCAGGTCGGCCTTCCGCACTCCACGCGGCCACATGCGGTCGACCAGGAAGACCGCGCCCTCCCCGTCCTCCGCCTCGTCATAGACGCGGCGGATCTCGATAGGCCCCATGCCTGGGCCCTACCCGTCCGGGCGCACGGTGTCACAGGGACGACGACGGGTGTCAGCGCCCCAGGCGGCGCAGGACGTCGGAGGCCAGCTCCTTGACCTGCCGGTCGCCCTGCTTCATCGCCGTGCGCAGGTGACGCTCCGCGGCGGCCGGGTCGGTGCCGGCGAGGACCACGCCGACGTAGCAGTGCCCGAGCGCCGCGACGTTCCGGTCCGGCGAGCCGGCGGCCGTCTCGAAGCAGGCGAACGCCTCGGGCACGCGGTTCGCGTCCATGTAGATGATCCCGAGGTTGATCCCGGCCTTCGGGGCGAACTCCGGGTCTCCGGTGGCGTAGGCCGTCTCGAAGGCGTTCTGGGCGCCCGGGACGTCCCCGACGCCATGGAGGATCTCACCGAGGTGGAACGCGCCCCGGGGCGCCGCCGACGGGACGCCGGACTCCATCGCCTTCCGGTAGAGCGGGATCGCGCCCTCGACGTCACCGGAGCGGTCGCGGATGAGCGCGAGCTGGAGGGCCGCCTGGGGCACGACGTGAGGGACCCCGCACTCGAGCGCCACGGCCAGCACCTCGACCGCCTGCTCGTCGTGGCCGGCCGCGCTCCGCATCTCCGCCAGGGACAGCGCCGCCAATCCCGCGCTCCTGCGCCGCGGCATGCCGATCACCCGCTCGTACTCGGCGGCCGCCTGCGCGTGCTTTCCGCGCGACTCCAGGATCACGCCGCGCAGGTAGGCGGCCTCCGCCAGCACGTCGAGGTCGGTGTTCCTGACCGCGTCGTCGATGGCCGCCAGGGCCTTGCGGTGCTTGCCCCGCTTGAGCTCGATCCAGCCCAGTGCCAGCCGCCCGGCGGCCAGGACCTTGGCGTCGCCGTCGGCGAGCGCGCTCAGGGCCACGCGCCGGGCCGTGTCGAGGAAGCCGAGCGCGGCCAGCCCGCCGCTGAGGTCCAGCGCGAAGTCGAAGTCGAGCCCGAGCGCGTTCTGCTCGATCAGCGCCTCGACGCGAGCCGGCGAACGCATGAGTTCGGCCAGCTGCGCCTCCTGCTCGGCGTCCAGGACCGCCGCCACGAGAGCCTCATCCGGGTCCTCACCGGCCTGCTCCGAAAACATCCGCACCGCCCTTTCCGTTGATCAGTCCACCGGCCGTGTCGTTCGTGACGCGTCACCGGTGCCGGTGCTCCTGCTCCGAGGCCGCGAACCGGACGGCCATGATGGGCAGGCCGGTGACGCCGAGCTCGCGGATCGGGCGAAGGTGGTTCAGCAGCGGGAACAGCGCGCCGTGCCACGGGCCGCGGCCCCGGGGAGGGCGCAGGTCGCGCAGCTCGGCGATGTTCGGGATGGCCCGGATGCGGTCCTTCTCCGCGGCGTCCACCGCCCAGGGCATCGGCGGCGCCTGATAGCCCTGGGCGGTCGTCATGCGGCCCTCCACCGTGCGGCGGCTGAACCACGGCGGCACCCCGTCGAAGATCATCGTGGTGCCAGGGAACCGCTCCGCGCACGTGGCGAGGAGCCGGTGGACCTGGTCGGGCTCGAAGTACATCAGGAGGCCCTGGGCCGACAGGAGCAGGCCGTTCGCGGGATCGGCGTGCCGGGTCCACTCCTCGTCCAGCGCCGAGCCGGCGAGAGTCCCCCGCCGGGGAGGGTCGTCGGGCAGCAGGCGCGCACGCAGCTCGACGGTCTCCGGGAGGTCGACCGTGAGCCAGCGGACCCGGCCGTTGTCGACCCGCCAGAACTGGGTCTCCAGACCCTCGCCGAGCGCGACCACCTGGCCGTCGGGATGCTCGCCGAGAAACCGCCGGACCTCGTCGTCGAAGCAGCGGGCGCGCAGCGCCTGCCACTGGCCCAGCCCCGCCGCGCCGAACCGGTCCGCGAAGGGGTAGTCGAGGGCGTCGACCAGCTCGATGGCCTTGGGATCGCGCAGGACCGCGTCCGGCCGCCTGGCCTCGGTCGCGCGCTGGTAGAGGTTCCAGAGCAGTGTCTCCGGGACTCCGTCGAGCGTGACCTTCACACGATCCGGCATCCGTGCCTCCTTCCGTGCGGCGGGCGAGATCAGACCGGAACCTGCCGGATAGACGGTGGCGCGCGGCCGATGGTTCCCGGCGCGAATATCCGCACGAAAAAAAGAGGCCCGGAGAGTCGGACTCTCCGGGCCTCACTGGTAGCGGGGGCAGGATTTGAACCTGCGACCTCTGGGTTATGAGCCCAGCGAGCTACCGAGCTGCTCCACCCCGCGTCGGTGTGGTCATACGTTATTCGGCCTCGACGCCCGGCGCAAATCGATTCCGCGCCCGCGCCGCTTCCGGAGCCCCGAGAACCCCGCCCCACCTGCACGGATACCGAGCACGATCGGTTCGCGGCGAGCGCGCCCGAGCGAACGTGGGACTTCGACGATCCGTCGATCACGGGGAGCCCGGACGTGCGCGAGCGTCCAGCGGACCAACGGTCCATAGCAGAAGCACTGCGATAACGCGCCGACTCCACCAGAACGGATAAGTGACCTGATTCGGTCGCCCGGAAAACGCGCGCAATCCCTCAAAAGACACATAAAGGCCGTTGAATTCACCCCTAACGCGAGCCCCTCGCACACCGAACCAAGGGGGATTCATGAAGCTTCCTGTGCGTGTTCTCGCCGTCGGGGGCCTCGCGGCGGTGCTCGTCTCGACGGTGGGACTCTCCGCGGCCGACGCCTCGACCACGGACTCGACGGTCACCATCACCGCCACCCGGACGGCGGGACCCGGGGTGCGGGCCGCCGCCGACGTGATCACCTGCAAGATCACCGCGCACAACCCGCACTACTCCCACCACGCGCACGCGAAGAACCGCGACATCGTGAACGTCACCGCGGACCTCAAGTGCAGCAAGAAGGTGGCGGGGATCTCCATCCAGGTCGCGCTCTACAAGAACAACACGCTGTACAAGAAGAGCGCCGTGAAGCGGAACGCCGGCAAGAACTACATCAGCCAGAACGCCGCCCGCCGGTGCGTCAAGAAGCAGCACTACACCGGGGTGGCCGTCGGGACGGTGAACTTCCCGCCCGGTTACACGCCGTCCTCCCAGAGCGGCCGCAGCCAGAGCAAGACCGTCTACATCGCGGCCTGCAAGAAGAAGTGACGCGCTCAGCCGAGCGGGTCGGACAGCTCCGCCGGTAGCGCCTCGAGACGCGATCCGCCCGTCAGGTCCTCGACCAGGCGGGCGGATCCGCCCACGTAGGTGGAGTCCAGGTCGACGTCGGTCGCCACGCACCACGCCCGGTCCTCCGGCCAGATCAGGCTCGGCGACTGCGGAAAGAAGTAGCCCGGTCCCCGGTCGCCGAACTCCGTCGCTGCGTCGAGCGGCCCTTCGTACAGCAGGTGGTCGCGGCCCGGCAGGTGGAACACCGGGCCGTCGGCGTCGAGCCAGCCCCAGCCGTCCCACAGGCCGAAGTAGCAGTGCTCCGGCGTGCCGGTGTGCGCCGCCAGGACCTCGCAGAGGACCGGCAGCAGCTCCTCGGGGAACGACCCGGCCCGTGGCTCCTCGTCCTCCGGCCCGGCGATGTCCTTGAAACGCGTGCGGGAGTCGACGGCGCGCCCGGAGCGTTCGGCGAGCTCGCGCCAGCGCAACGGTCGCCCGTCCGCCGACTCCGCGGGGTGCAACAGCCTCGCGTACGCCGCGAACCCGGCGGGCAGCAGCGCGTGCACGCCGGAGTCGAAGTCCCCGACCCCCGCTTGGATCCACGCGGCGGGCGAGACGTCGGCGAGGGGTCTAAGACGGAAGAGCATGGCTCCAGCCTCCGGCGCGGGCGCGGGCGGCGCAAGCGGTTGGAACGACAAGAGGCCCAGAGGATGATCCTCTGGGCCTCTCGACCTGGTAGCGGGGGCAGGATTTGAACCTGCGACCTCTGGGTTATGAGCCCAGCGAGCTACCGAGCTGCTCCACCCCGCGTCGATGGCTCAACTCTATGGGGCACGGGGAGCGCTGGCAAATCGGCGTCCTCACCGCGTCGGCTTCGGCGTCGGGGTCGGGGCCGTCGGCGGGCTCGTCGCCGGTGTCGCCGTCGCCCTCGGCGTCGCGGACGTCGTCGGCGCCGGCCGGGCGCCACTCTGCTTCTGCAGCCTGGCCAGCTCGTCCAGCGCGGTCTTCAGCCGTTTCTGCGCCTCGCCGTACCCGGCCCAGTCGTTGTTCTTCAGGGCCGTCTGGGCGTCGCCGTAGGCGCGGTTCGCCGCGTCGATCGCCGCGCGGATGTCCTCGTTGGCCTGCAGGGGCGGGCCGGTGGTCGCCGCCGCGCCGCCGCCGAGCACCTGGCCGAGCGCGTCCTGGAGGGTGGCTCCGAAGCCGATGTCGTTGCCGTACGAGACCAGGACCCGTTTCAGCAGCGGGTAGGCCCCGCCCCCGGAGTTGGCCTGCAGGTAGACGGGCTCGACGTACAGGAATCCGCCGCCGAAGGGCAGCGTCAGCAGGTTGCCGCTGACGGTTCTGGATCCGGGGCCGCGGAGCAGGGTCAGCTGCTGTGACACGGTCGGGTTGTTCTCGAAGGTGTTCTGCACCTGCTCCGGTCCGGGCGTCACCTGGCTGCGGGGCACCTGGAGGATGCGGATCCGCCCGTACGTCGGGCTCGTCGGCACGCTGTCCACGGCCATGAAGGCGGTCAGGTTCGTGACCTTGCCCTTCGGCGTGAACGTCGAGGTCAGCGAGAAGCCCGGGTCGGTCGCGCCGGGCATCTTGACGCTCAGGTAGTACGGCGGCTCGACGGTGCCCTCACCGGTCGGGTCGTCGGGGATCTGCCAGAAGTCGCCGCCGCCGTAGAAGGCCTGCGGGTTCTGGACGTGGTAGCGGGCGAGGATGCCGCGCTGCACCTTGAACAGGTCCTCCGGGTACCGCAGGTGCGCCAGGAGGTCGTTCGGGATCGCCGACCGCGGGCGTACGGTGCCGGGGAACGCCTTCATCCAGGTCTTCAGCACCGGGTCCTTCTCGTCCCAGGCGTAGAGGGTGACGGTGCCGTCGTAGGCGTCGACGGTGGCCTTCACCGAGTTGCGCATGTAGTTGACGCGGTCCCCGGCCTGGGCCGCGACCGACACCCGGCTCTCGGTGTTGGTGTCCCGCGTGGCGTCGGCCAGGCTGGTGCCCTCCGAGTAGGGGTAGTTCGTCGCGGTGGTGTAGCCGTCGACGATCCACACGATCCGGCCGCCGACGACCGCGGGGTAGGGGTTGCCGTCGACCTTCAGCCAGGGCGCGGCCTTCTGCACGCGCTCGCGCGGCGTCCGGTCGTACAGGATCCGCGACCTGGAGTTGATCGCGCCGGACAGCAGGAGGTTCTTCTCCTTGAACCGCAGGGCGTACAGCGTCCGGTCGAACAGCGAGCCGATCGGGACGCCGCCCTTGCCGTCGTAGGCGGTGTTGGTCTGCCCGCTGGGGCTCTTGTCGTCGGGGTAGTCCACCTCGCGCTGCTCGGTGCCGCCGACGATGGAGTAGCCCGGCGAGCGTTCGCCGAAGTAGACGCGCGGCTGGGTGATGTTCAGCGAGCCGGTCGGCGGGATGTCCTTCTCGGTGAAGACCGGTGCGCCCTGGGCGTCGACCTGGTTGCCCGGGGCGGCGACGAAGCCGTACCCGTGCGTGTAGACGAGGTGGTTGTTGATCCAGTTGTTCTGGCCGGACGGCGGCCCCGCGATCTCCCGTACGGCGACGACGGTGTCGCGCAGGCTCCCGTCGTCACCGGGGTACCGGTCGATGTCCAGCGGGTTGGGGAATTTGTACCACCCCTTGATCTGCTGGAGCTGCTGGTACGTCGGCGAGACGACGGCGGGGTCGAGCAGCCGCACGTTGGGCAGGGTCGAGGTCTCCTGCTTGGCCTGCTCCGGCGACAGCTTGGTGTTCGGGACGTAGTCGGTGACCTGGGTGTCCGCGACGCCGTACGCCTGGCGGGTGGCCACGATGTTGCGGCCGATGTACTTGGCCTCCTTGTCCACCTCGTTGGGCTTGACCTGGAAGGTCTGGATCAGCAGCGGGTAGACGCCGCCGATGAGGATGGCCGACAGGACCAGCAGGCCGAACGCCATGCCGGGCAGCATCGCGCCGCGCCGTACGAGCGTGGCGAAGAACATCAGCGCGCAGATCAGCGCGATCACCGCGAGGATCGTCTTGGCGGGCAGCACGGCGTTGACGTCGGTGTACGAGGGGCCGGTGACGACCCCGCGATGGGAGTCGGCCAGGCCCCACCGGTCGAACCAGTACGCGACCGCCTTCAGCAGCACGAAGACGCCGAACAGCACGGACAGGTGCGCGCGCGCCGCCGACCCGACCCGCTCCCCCGGTCCCTGCAGCCGCAGCCCGCCGTACAGGTAGTGCACGATCAGCGCGGCGACGAAGGCCAGGATGACCGCCGCGAACAGGAAGCCGAGCACCAGCCGCAGCAGCGGGTACGTGAAGACGAAGAACGAGATGTCCTTGTGGAACTGCGGATCCTTGACGTGGAACGGCTGCCGGTTCACGAACGCCAGCCAGGTGCGCCACCGCCCGGCCGCCGAGGACCCGGCCAGCAGGCCCGCCAGCGTCAGCACTCCGGCGAGCAGCAGCCGGCGGTGCGGGTCCACCGCGGCGCGGTAGCGGTCCAGGCCCTGCTGCTCGACCGAGGCCGGGCGGTACGGCGGGCGCAGGCGGTAGGCGATGACGACGTTGGCGCCGAGGATGAGGATCATCAGCAGACCGGCGCACAGGAACAGCGTCACGCGCGTGGTGATCTGCGTGGTGTAGACCGCGGAGAACCCGACGGATCGGTACCAGAGCACGTCGGTCCAGATCGCGGTGAACGCGAAGAAGAGCGCCACCAGGATCGCCAGGATCACGATGACGCGTGCCAGCAGCCGTGATCGGCCCACGCGGATCCGGCTGAAAGAGCCGGGGCTTCGGAAGGACACGGCCACTCCCCTTCGCCGGGTTTCTCTGATGGGCAACTTACCGACCTTCGCCCGGGTTCCCGCGACGGGGCGGACACCTGTGGCGGAATGGTGTCCGGCGGCGATGAAAAGATGGGCCAATGACCCGATTGGAGGAGGTCGTTCGCGACCTCGAGCGTCACGCGGCCGCCGCGGGCTGGGACGCCCCGCCCCGGCTGTACGCCCTGGTGGAGGCCCCGGAGCTGAACCGCACCGAGCCCGAGCTCGCCCGGCAGCTCGGCGTCCCGGACGAGCCGGACGGCATCGCCGCCCTCGAACAGCCCGATCTGCCCCTCGACCGGCCGATCGAGGACGTCCTGCACGGCATCGAGTGGCCCGGTCAGGTCGCCGGCTGCGCGCTGATCCTCGAGCGGATCCTGCTACCGGAGGACGCCGAGGACGAGGCGCCGGACGAGGACCCGGCGACCTGGGCGGCCCGGCATCCCGGCCGGGAGGACGTACGCCTCGTCGTGGGCGTGCTGCGCGACGGGTCCCGCTACTCGGCCATGCGGCTGCGCGGCCACGACAGCGACGACGAGGTGCTCACCGGCCCCGAGCTCGTCCCCCACCTGACCGACGCGCTGGCCTCGACGCTCGACTAGTGCCTGTCTCGACGCTCGACTAGTGCCTGTCTCGACGCTCGACTAGTGCCTGTCTCGACGTCCCCGTCAGGCGGCGGGGCAGGCGGGGACGTTGCCCTGGCCGGTCCGGATGGCGGCCAGGGCCTGCAGGGCACCGTGCATGGTGTCGACCCGGACCAGCCGCAGGCCCTTGGGCTTGGAGGCGACGGCGTCGGCGCAGTTCTGCGTCGGGGTGAGGAAGACGGTGGCTCCGGCCTGCCGCGCGGCGACCATCTTCTGCTGGATGCCGCCGATCGGCCCGACCTGGCCGTCCGGCGTGATCGTCCCGGTGCCGGCGATGAACCGGCCGCCCGTGATGTCCTCGGGGGTCAGCTTGTCGTAGATGCCGAGGGAGAACATCAGCCCGGCGCTGGGGCCGCCGACGTCACCGACGCTGATCTTGACGGTGACGGGGAACTGGTACTTCTCCTTGAGGATCACGCCGACGATCGCCTTGCCCGCCTTGTCCGGCGAGACGACCGTCTTCACCGGCACCTGGGTGTCCTTGCCGTCCCGCTTGACGGTGAAGGTCACCGTGTCGCCGGGCTTGTGCGCGCCGACGCCCGCGGTGACGCCGGTGATGTCCTTGATCTGCTTGCCGTCGATCGCGGTGATCTGGTCGCCGGGCCGCAGCCTGCCGTCCGACGGCAGCCCCTTCTGGACGGAGTCGACCAGGACCGCGGTGGTGACGGGCTTGTGCAGCTCGTTCATCGCGGCGGCGGTGGCGGACTCCTGGGAGTCCGTCATCTCCTGGACGTTCTCCTGCTCGACCTTCTTGGTGGAGACGTTCTTCGGGAAGATCGTCTCTTCAGGCACGATGGCGACGTCCGGATCGAGCCAGCCGCGCAGCGCGGTGAACAGGTCGATCCGGTTCCCCGGGCCGCCCTGGTAGGCCACCGTGACGAAGTTGAGGTGCCCGTCGGTCGGGTACGTCGGCGCGCCGGTGATCTGGATCAGCGGGCTCTTGCCCAGCCTGCCGAGCGTGTCCGTCGTCGGACCGGGACGGAGCGCGACGTACGGCACGGGCATGAGCGCCGCGGCCAGGCCCAGCAGAAAGATCAGGCAGCTCGCGACGACCAGAGTGGCAGCACGGCGGGACATGCCCGGAAGCCTACGCGGTCGAACGCGGCCGCCGCCCCCGGGTCTTGCGACGTGGCCCCTCCAGGGCATCACGGAAACGCTTGAAGTGCTCGATCTCCTCGAACGACCCCCGAACACGTGGCCTGCGTCCCCGCAGGGTCATCAGGGCCCCCGTCAGCAGAGCCACGGCCACCGGGATGGCCCACCACGCCAGAATGGACATGC
Source organism: Actinoallomurus rhizosphaericola (assembly GCF_024055675.1). Classification (NCBI taxonomy): domain Bacteria; kingdom Bacillati; phylum Actinomycetota; class Actinomycetes; order Streptosporangiales; family Thermomonosporaceae; genus Actinoallomurus; species Actinoallomurus rhizosphaericola. The sequence goes on from NZ_JAMXMW010000032.1 coordinate 16,767, forward strand.
GCGTCACCTCGGTACGAAGCGTTACACCCAGGGTAACCTGCGCGCTCCGCCGCAGGTCAGTTCGCGCCCACCCATTCTTCGTCGCCGTCCGTGAAGCTCTGGTGCTTCCAGATGGGGACCTGCGCCTTGAGGTCGTCGATCAGCATCCGGCAGGCGGCGAACGCCTCCGCGCGGTGCGGGCATGCGGCGGCCACGACGACGGCGAGATCGCCGATCTCCAGGTCGCCGACCCGGTGCGCCGCCGCGATCGCGCGCACGGGGAACTCCGCGGCGACCTTCTCCATGACCGTGCGCAGCGCCTCGACGGCGGTCGGATGCGCGGAGTAGGACAGCCGCGCCACCGCGCGCTGGTGGTCCTCGTCGCGCACGGTGCCGACGAACAGCGCCGTGCCGCCCGCGCCGGGGTCGGCGACGGCGGCGAGCACCTCGTCCACCGAGAGCGGGGTCTCACGGATTTCGGCCAGCCGGATCACGTCCACGGACGAACGGTACCCGCTGGGCCGACCATCGTTCCTGGTCGGTACGGGCCGCATCTGGGAGGCGTACACGGGCCTAGTGGTCGCATCCGCGAGGGCTCCCCGCCTCCGGACCTCGCACGTACCGAGGCCGGAATCCGTTCGGCCCGCGCCCGAAGTCGGCCGGGACCCGCCTAACTGCGGCGCTTGCGCCGAGCCCGTCGCACGATCGCCGCGGTGCCGATGACGGCGACGGTCGCGCCCGCGGCGGTGGCCATCGTCGCCTCCTTGCGGGCCAGCCTGCGGCCGACCACGGCGTGCCGTCCGGAGACCTCCTCGAGCAGCGCGGCCAGCGCCTCGGCGTTGTCGTGCGCCGGCTTCCAGCCCGCCCGGCGCAGCGTCGCGCCGTCCGCCACCCAGGGATAGACCACGTAGTGCAGGTCGGTGGCCGGGGCCGGCGTCACGCCGATGCGGTGGAGCCGCTGCGCGGTGCCGAAGGTGATCGCGGCGGGCAGCTCGAAGCGGCGCCGTCCCGTGATCTGCTCGACCTCGTCCTGCTCCAGCCAGCCCTCGCTGCCGACGGCGACGCGGCCGGAGATCTCCCCGGTGATCGCGAGTTCGAGGGCGCTGACCAGGTCGTCGATGTGACAGAACTGCCAGCGGGGCTCGCAGCCCTTGACCGTGAGCAGCCGGGGCGCCTCGAAGTGACGCGTCACCACGGTGTCGATCCCGGGACCGACCAGCGCGGCGGGCCGCAGCACGGTCACCGTCATGCCGGGATGCGCCACCGGCGCCATCGCCGCCAGCTCCTCGATCTCCAGGAAGTCGCCCACGATGCCGTCGTCGGGCTCGGCCGCGAGCGGCGAGTCCTCCGGGAGGGGCACCGGGTTCTCCGCCTGCGCGCCGTACACCATCGCGCTCGTCATGACGATCACCCGCCGGACCCGGACCGCCGCCGCGGCGGTGATCACGGTCTGCGCGCCGCGGACGTTGTACGCGCGCCGCTCCCGGTGGTCGGTGTCCGGTGACAGGTCCATGTCGAGGTGGACGATCACGTCCACGTCGGAGATGCGGTTGGTCAGCTGCGGGTCGCGGACGTCGACCACGCGCCAGGTGATCCCCGACACGTCCCCGCGGTGGTCATCGAGGCCGATGACCTTCTTGATGTCCCCCGAGTCCGCCAGGCGGGCGACCAGGGCACGTCCGATGCCGTCGGCCGCCCCCGTGACGGCGACGACGGGCCCCGTGCTACGCCGTGGGCGAACCTCTCGTGTACTCAAGTCGAGTGAGTCCTCCTAACGCACGCCCCCGGCCGTCGACCGGCTAACGTGAAGGTTGTGACCTATTCATCCTGCCTGAGGTCGAGCCTGTGAGCGACATCCCCTTCGGGTTCAACCGCCCGGACGAGCCCGGCGACGAGAACAAGCCCGGAAACCAGGGCCCCTTCGGCCCGGGCGGCATGCAGGATTTCGCCGCCATGCTGCACCAGTTCGCCGACATGCTGGCCGGCCAGTCCGCGAGCACCGGCCCGCTGAACTGGGACCTGGCCAAGGACGTCGCCCGGCACACCGTGGTCGAGCGCGGCGACCCCTCGGTGGTCGACGCCGAGCGCCGCGCGGTCGTCGAGGCGCTGCGGCTGGCCGACCTGTGGCTGGACGAGGCGACGACGCTTCCCTCGGGGATCCGCACCCCGCAGGCGTGGAGCCGGTCGGAGTGGATCGAGAACACCCTGCCGGTCTGGTCCAAGGTGTGCGACCCGATCGCCGCGCGGATGGTCGACTCCATGGGCGAGGCCATGCCCGAGGAGATGAAGGCCGTCGCCGGCCCGCTCGTCGGCATGATGCGGCAGATGTCGGGCGCCATGGTCGGTGGGCAGGCCGGGCAGGCGCTGGGCACGCTGGCGCTCGAGGTCGTCGGCTCCGCCGACGTCGGGCTGCCGCTGGCCCCCGAGGGCGTCGGCGCGCTGCTGCCCGCCGGAGTCGCCGCGTTCGGCGAGGGGCTGGAGGTCGGCGCCGACGAGGTGCGCGTCTACCTGGCGCTGCGCGAGGCCGCCCACCAGCGGCTGTTCGGGCACGTCCCGTGGCTGCGCGCCCACCTGCTCGGCGCGGTCGAGGACTACGCGCGCGGGATCACCGTGGACCTGTCCAAGATCGAAGAGGCCATCGCCGGAGCGGATCTGACCAACCCGGAGGCCCTGCAGCAGGCTCTCGGCGGCGAGCTGGCGCTCACCCCGGAGGAGACGCCGCAGCAGAAGGCCGCGCTGGCCCGGCTGGAGACCGCGCTGGCCCTGGTCGAGGGCTGGGTCGGCACCGTCGTCGCGGCCGCCGCCGACGGCCGGCTGCCGTCCGCGGGCAAGCTCGGCGAGGCGGTGCGCCGCCGGCGCGCCACCGGTGGCCCCGCCGAGCGCACCTTCGCCACGCTGGTCGGCCTCGAACTGCGGCCCCGGCGGCTGCGGGAGGCCGCCGACCTGTGGGCCGCCCTGGGCGAGGCGCGCGGCAACGAGGGACGCGACGCGGTCTGGGCGCACCCGGACCTCATGCCCACCGCCGAGGACCTGGACGCCCCCCAGGCATTCGTCGAGGGCAAGGGCGCCGACCTGGACATCTCCCAGTTCACCGAGCCGCAGGACGAGTCCGGCCGTGACGAGGCCGGCGACGGCGAGTCCGGCGACGGCGGCTCCGGGCCCCGCGACTGACCCCCGTTCACAGATCAGACGGCGCCGGCGCGGCCGCGCCCGTGAGGTGACCATGACGCTGCACGCCGACGCCGTACGGACGCTGTCGGACTGGACGGCGCCCGACGTCGAGCAGGACCTGCTGCGCCGCGACTTCCTCGCGCACCTGTCGGCGCACGAGAACGCCATGTGGCGCGAATGCGTGCCCGGCCACCTGACGGCCAGCGCGGTCGTCCTCGACTCCGCCGGGGAACGGGTGCTGCTCACCCTGCATCCGAAGGCGGGCATGTGGCTGCAACTGGGCGGTCACTGCGAGCCGCACGACGCCACGCTCGCGGGCGCGGCGCTGCGCGAGGCGACCGAGGAGTCCGGCATCGACGGCCTGCGCCTGCTGCCGGGCCCCCTCCACCTCGACCGGCACCGCGTCTGGTGCCACGGCGGGTCGTACCACCTGGACGTCCAGTACGTCGTCGTTGCCCCGGACGGTGCCCGGGAGCGGCTCAGCGAGGAGTCCGACGACCTGCGCTGGTTCCCCCTCGACGGCCTGCCCGAACAGACCGACGAGGTCGTGCGCCGCCTGGTCGCCCGCGCCCGCCGGCTGCAGCCCGGTTCCTGAGCCCGCCCCGTCCGCGCGGGCGGCACGCGTCCCCGTACGGACGGCGCACGCGTCCCCGTACGGGCCCGGCCGAGCGGGAGTCCAGCGGCTCTCGACCCTCCGGAGAGGACGTCACGCGACGATCCGGTGCGGGATCGCGACCGGAGGGCCCGCATGCGAGAAGACGACGTCCAGGGATCGATGCTGCGGCGAGTGCTGCGCTCCTTCCAGCACTGCCTGATCTACATGGGGGCCGGCACCTGGTCGTGTCCCGAGATCTACGACGCCCTGTGGTCGAACGAGGCCCAGCGCCAGGGACGGCTCCCCGAGCAGATCACCGCCTATGAGCATCTCCCGAGCCACGAGCGCCGCCTCCTCATGCGGTTCGACGACGAGTTCAGGCGCGAGAACGAGAGGTAGGCCATCGCGGCGTGGCGCGGCGATCACACGAGCGCGGCGGCCATCCGGGTCGCGGAGTCCCTCACCGCGACGCGATGCAGCACCACGTCGTGGCAACGTCACACGGTCCCCATGCCGCCGCCGATCCGTTTCAGCAGGCGGTAACGGCCGGCCAGCATCCGACCCGGATGATCTTCCACAGGATCGCAAACCATCCCGCCGACCGGATCGCCGGAAAGACACGGGATCGCACCGGACGACGGCGCGGCGCCGCCCGCTCGTGCGAAGATCGCCGCAGATCCCCTCGGGCGGTGGTGGAGTCATGGCGCGGTTGATCCTGTCCTCCAAGATCCTCGACGGTCTCGACTTCGGCGCGCCGTCCGCCGAGCGCGACATCGGGCGCGGCCTGGAGAAGTGCTTCGTCGAGTCGGCCACCTACAACCGCGTCCACTCGGGCGCCAAGACGGTGCTCCTCGGCAACCGCGGCTCCGGCAAGAGCGCCATCTTCCAGGTGCTCGCCAAGCGCGAGCGCACCGCGGGGAACCGCGTGATCGAGCTGTCCCCCGAGGACTACTCGTACGAACTGCTCAGCTCGACGATGGCCGCCGAGAACGCCGGCTCCTGGGCGAAGCACGGCGCGTACGCCGCCGCCTGGAAGTACCTGCTCTACGTCCTGGTCATGAAAGAGGTCGCCCGGAAGGGCATGCGGCTGGCGAAGGGCGCGGGCGCCGAGATCAACGGGTACATCCGCAACAACCACGCCAACGTCCAGATGGGCCGGCTGTCCGTCCTCGTCTCGTACCTCAAGCGACTGGAGAACATCAAGCTCGGCCCGATCGAGGCGGGCGCGAAGACCCGGGAGCTCGACCGGCTCTACAAGCTGGAGGAGATCCACTCCCTGCTCCCCGCCCTCCGGAAGGTCCTCGACCGGCAGCGCGTCACGATCGTCGTGGACGAGCTCGACCGGGACTGGGACTCCTCCGAGGACGCCAAGGCGTTCGTGGCCGGGCTGTTCCAGGCCTGCGTGTCCGTCAACGCGCTGCACCCCAACCTGTCGGTGTACGTCTCGCTGCGGCGGGAGCTGTACGACGACATCCCCGCGCTGTACGAGGACGCGCAGAAGTACCGGGACCTGCTGGAGACGATCCGGTGGAGCGAGGACTCCCTCCTCGAACTCATCGCCAAGCGCATCCGGTACTCCGCCCGCGAGATGGGCTACGACGCCCAGGTCCTCGACCGCTCCGACGACCTGACCTGCTGGAACGCCGTGTTCGCCCCGGTTCCCGGCGAGCCCGCGGACGGCTCCTTCCGGTACGTCGTCGACCGTACGCTGTACCGCCCGCGCGAGATCATCGAGTTCTGCACGACGGTGCTGGAGGTCGCCCGGGACCGTACGCCCGCCCTTCCCCTGCCCTTCGAGGCGATCCGGCTCGCCGAGCGGGGCTACTCGGAGGAGCGGACCAAGGACATCGCCGCGGAGTACCGCTTCCAGTACCCCGGCCTGCTCGGCGTCTTCGAGGTGTTCCGCGGCCGGGACCACACGTTCGGCCGGGAGGACCTGCAGTTGCTCTGCCTGGAGCTGATCCTCGGCGACGTCCCGGCGCACGGCACGTCATCGTGGCTGCCCGCCCGCGACCCGGACGGGCTCATCGAGATCCTCTGGCAGACGGGCTTCCTCACCGCCCGGCCCGTCGGGGACGTGGCCCCGGCGGGCGACGGCCCGGGGGCGTTCATCGGCGTGCACCAGGTGCAGCATCTGAACCTCGCGGCGGTGCAGCGCTTCCAGGTGCACCCGATGTTCCGCGCCTACCTCGGGATGCGCACCGGATAGGAGGGACCGACCATGGACGACATCGCGCAGCCGTACGGACCGTTGATCGAGACCACCATGCGGCTGATCACGTGGAACGTCTGGGGGCGGTTCGGCCCCTGGGAGCAGCGCGAGGCAGCGATCCGCGCGACCCTCGACCGGCACGACGCGGACGTCGTCGCGCTGGTCGAGGCGTGGGGCGGGCAGGAGCGGCGCTTCGGGATGCCGCACCACGTCTTCGCCGGAGACGTGGTCAGCAACGGCGCGACGTCCGGGATCGCGGTGCTGTCACGCTGGCCGATCAGCCGGCACGAGTGGGTGCGGCTGTCCGGCCGGGGAGACACCGGCGGCGACGTGCTGTGCACCGAGATCGACGGTCCGCGTGGGCCGGTGCAGGTCTTCCTCGCCGCCCTCGCCTGGCGGCTGGAGCACAGCGCCGAGCGCCGGCAGCAGGTACGGGAGATCGCCGCCCGCATCGCCGAGCGGCAGAGCCGCCGGCACCCGACGATCCTGTGCGGCGACTTCAACGCCGACCCCGACAGCGACGAGATCCGGATGCTGACCGGCAAGACCGAACCGGCGGCGCGGGACCTGGTGTTCTACGACGCCTGGGCCACGGCTGGGACGGGCGGACCGGGATACACCTGGGCGAACGCGAACTCCTGGGCGGCGCCGATGCTGTGGCCGGACCGCCGGATCGACCACGTCCTCTCCGCCTGGCCCCGCCGTGGCGGCGCCGGCCACCCCGTGCACTGCGAGGTCATCGGCACCGACCCGATCGACGGGATCCTGCCGTCGGACCACTACGGCGTCCTGGCCGACCTCCGCTACTGAGCGCCGGGACGGCGGCCGCCTCCCGCACCTCGACGCGCGCCTTGTCGGCGGTGAACGCCGTGGTCATGGGCTCAGGTCGGGAGGCGGGAATCCCACTCGAGCAGACGCGGCAGGTCCTCGCCGGCACGGATCGGGGACGGGCGGGATGCCCCTCCGCCGCCGGTGGATCCGGCGGGTGACGGTCTGGCGGCGGTCATGCGGGCGCTGGCGGCGATGTTCTCATCCGTTCGCGGCCGTCGCAGCCCCGCGTACGCCGTCAGCGCGGCGTCCAGGGTGTCCGCGTCGCGCAGCGCCTTGGCCAGGACGACCGCGTCCTCCATCGCCATCGAGGCGCCCTGGCCCGTCGCGGGGGACGCGGCGTGGGCGGCGTCGCCGATGATCAGCATTCTGCGGGTGTGCCAGCGGGGGACGGCGGGCAGGTCGTGGGCGTTGGTCGCCATGAGCCGGTCACCGGTCGCCGCGACGATGTCCGCCGCCGGGGTGGCGTCGGGACGGAGCAGCGGAAGCAGCTCCGCCTTCCATCGCGCGGCCGTCCCCGCCGCGAGCTCCTCGGCGGACAGCTCATCGTCCGTGACCCGGGCGAACCAGTAGGTCGTCCCGTCCGGCGACACGGCGTAGCCGAAGGCGGCCGCGCTCCCCCGCACCATCTCGAACGTCCCCGGCCGCTCCGGGGCCGGCGCCTCGTCGGCGTATCCGTAGAAGACGCGCTGACCGGCGTAGCGGCGCGGGGCGCCGGCCGGATCGATCACTCTCCGTACGGTGGAGTTCAGCCCGTCCGCGCCGATCAGCAGGTCGCAGCGGGCGGTGTCGCCGTCTTCGAACCGGGCCGTGACGCCGGTGGCGTCCTCCGCCGCGGCGATCAGCCGCTTCCCGTGCCGGATCCGGATCCCCCGGCGCAGCGCCTCCGCCCGCAGGACCGCGCAGAGCTCCGCGCGGAGCAGGCAGCGGTACCGGGTCAGCGGGTCGCCGTGCTCCCCCATCGGCCGGGCGGCGATCTCGGCTCCCGTGGCGTCGGTCAGGCGCAACGTCGTGAGCGGGAAGCCCGCCTCGGCGACCGGGCGGGCGGCGTCGAGCTGCGCCAGCGCGAGCATCCCGTTGCTCGCGAGGGTGAGGAACGCGCCGAGGTCCGCGTCGGCGACCGGATGCGCCTCGTACACGGCGACCTGGAGTCCGGCCTTGTGCAGGGCCAGCGCCGCCGTCAGGCCGCCGACGCCCCCGCCGGCGATCAGAACCGATGTCATCCCCGTGTCTCCATCCCCGCCCGGCTGCTCCCGGACCGAACCGTCAGTGACCCCTGTCATCCTTTGCGCAGCCGGGCGATCGAGCAACCTGAAGGACCATTCGCTCCACCCGCCGCTGGCCGCCATCGCTCCGGGTGCTCCTCTGGCCGGTGGACCGGCTGGTCCGGGAACTCACCGTGGTGTTATGAAGGGTGCATGGGCGTATTGCCCCTGCGGATGCGGGGGGCGTTCGCTGGGCGCCCGCCTGATCGCCGGTTGTCCTTGCTCAGCCTGCGCAGTGTCGCCGGGCAGGTCTTCCTTCTGCAGGTCGTGACCGTGGTCCTGCTGGTGGCGACCGCGGTGACCGTCCAAGTGGTCGAGTCGGCGTACGCATCCCTGCGGCAGGGGCGCCGGGCGTCGGTCGTCGCGGCTCAGACCTTCGCGAACGCCCCCGGGGTCGCGCAGGCGCTGCGTAGCACGAACCCGACCGCGGTGCTGCAGCCGCGCACCGAAGCGGCCCGCAAGAGGGCGGGCGTGGACTTCATCGTCGTCATGAACACCCACGGGATCCGCTACACGTACCCCTACCCGACAGAGATCGGCAAAAGGTTCGTCGGCAACATCCGACCGGCGTTGCACGGCCACGTCACCGTCGAGCAGGCGGGCGGGCCGCCTGTGCCGGCGGGCAGGGGAACGTACGTCCAGGCCGTGGTCCCCGTGTTCGACGAGCACGGTGCGGTGGCGGGTCTGGTGTCCGCCGGGATGACGGTCAGGGGGGTGACGAGACGGTGGCTCTCGCATATTCCGATCATCGTCGGCAGCGGTGCGGTGACCCTGGCCCTGGCCGCGGCCGGGGCGGTGCTGGTGTCGCGGCGGCTGCGGAGGCAGACCCATGGCGTGGGGCCGGCGGAGATGACGCGGATGTACGAGCACCATGACGCCGTCCTGCACGCGGTACGGGAGGGAGTGCTGATCACCGATGCGGATGGGCGGTTGGTGCTGGTCAACGATGAGGCGCAGCGGTTGCTGGGTCTGCCGGAGGACGCGCAGGGCCGGGATGTGCGGGACTTGGGGCTGCCGGAGCAGATGACGCGGTTGCTGGCCTGCGACGAGCCGGTGACCGACGAGGTGCATCGAGCGCAGGACCGCCTGCTGTCGGTGAACAAGCGGTCGGCGTTCCCCGGCAGGGCGGAGGGCGGCAGCGTGGTGACGCTGCGGGACACCACGGAACTGGCGGCGGTGTTGGAGCGGGCGCAGGTGACCCGGGAGCGCCTGAAGCTCCTGTACGAGGCGGGAGTCAGGATCGGGACGACCTTGAATGTGACCGGTGAGGCGCGGGAACTCGCCGAAGTCGCCGCGGCGGGATTCGCCGACCTCGTCATGGTGGATCTGATCGATGCGGTGCTGCGGGGAGAGGAGCCGACTGCGGGACGATCGCGGCGACTGCGGCGGGTCGCGATCGCCGGTGAGCGGCGGATCACGCCCATGTGGCCGGTGGGCGAGCGGGTCTGGTTCTCATCGGCCGCGCCGCAGAACCGCGCGTTGGAGCAGGGGCACGGGGTGCTGCAGGCGGACCTGCGGCAGGCCCGGGGGTGGCGGGAGGAGTCCCCGGAGCGCGCCGACGAGGCGCTCGGGCAGGGGTTGCGCTCGCTGGTGGCCGTGCCGTTGCAGGCGCGCGGTGTCGCGCTGGGCGTGGCCAGCTTCTACCGGGTGCAGGAGACCCCGGCGTTCGACAACGAGGATCTGTTGCTGGCCGAGGAGCTGACCACGCGGGCCGCGATGGCCATCGACAACGCCCGGCGCTTCACCCGGGAGCACGCCATGGCGGTCACGCTGCAGCGCAGCCTGCTGCCGCGCAGGCAGCCCGAACAGGACGCGCTGGAGGTGGCCTGGCGGTACCTGCCCGCGGAGGCGGGGGTCGGCGGGGACTGGTTCGATCTCATCCCCCTGCCGGGGGCGCGAGTGGCACTGGCGATCGGCGACGTCGTCGGTCACGGACTGCACGCGGCGGTGACGATGGCGCGGCTGCGCACCGCGGCGCACAACTTCGCCGCGCTGGACCTGCCGGTGGAGGACGTCCTGTGGCACCTGGACGAGCTGGTCGCCCGCATGGACGGGGACGAGGCGACCGGATCCCACCCCGAAGGACCCGGCGGAGAGGGAGTGACCGGAGCCACGTGCCTGTACGGGGTCTACGACCCGGTCGCGGGTACCTGCACGTTCGCCAGCGCCGGGCATCCCGGCCCCGCGGTCGTCCACCCGGACTCGACGGTCACCTATCCGGACGTGCCGGTCTCGCCTCCGCTCGGACTCGGCGGCTACCCCTTCGAGGCCACCGAGTTGCGCCTGCCGGAGTCCGCCTGCCTGGTGCTGTACACCGACGGGCTCATCGCGGACCGCACCCGCGACATCGACGCCGGGCTCGAGGACCTGCGCCGCACGCTGCGGCACACCGACGGACGCACCCCCGAAGAGACCTGTGAGGCGGTGATCGACGCCATCGCCCCGACCCACCGCGCCGACGACATCGCCCTGCTCGTCGCCCGAACCCGGCTGTTCCCGCGCTCACACGTCGCCGAGTGGGACGTCCCGGCCGACGCCGCCGCGGTCCCCTCCATCCGGGCACGCTGCGCGGAGAAGACCCGGGAATGGGGGCTGGAGCGCGTCACCTTCACCACCGAGCTCATCGTCAGCGAGCTCGTCACGAACGCGATCCGGTACACGGCACCGCCGATCACGCTGCGGCTGCTCTACGGACGCTGCCTGACCTGCGAGGTCTCCGACGCCAGCAGCACCGCGCCGCGACTGCGGCGCGCAGCGACCACCGACGAAGGCGGCCGCGGCCTGTTCCTCGTCGCGCAGCTCTCCGAACGCTGGGGAACCCGCTACACCGCCGATGGCAAGGTCATCTGGGCCGACCAGGACCTCGGCCACGAGCCGACCACCGACGAGGGCCTGGCCGACGTCCTGCTCCGGCAGTTCGACGCTCCCCTACTCTGAACGCCGTCCGACCGCGTCCGGCCGTCGTCAGACGACCAGCCCCCGGCCGGTGATCAAGGGGAGGTCGAGGGCGGTGAGCAGGCCCGGAGCGGCCTGGACGACGGCCGGGACGGCGTTCACGAGGCGCATCGCCGTGGCCTTCAGGCCGGCGGTGTTGTGGTCGCCGTCGGTGCCGAGAAGTTGCAGGTCGACGGTGTAGTTCGGCTCGCCGCGCACCTCGACGCGGTAGCAGCCCCTGCCCGCCGGCTGCGGCCAGTCGGGGGCGAGGTCGTCGCGCAGCCGGGTGACGTGTTCGAGCACGACGACCGGGCGGCCATCGCGCATGCCGCGCAGTTCGAAGCGCAGCGCGGCGGCGGTGCCCTTCTCGATCCGCCCGGCCTTGACGTCGAACGCCTCCGGGGCGGGCAGGCGGATGTGCCACTCCTCCACACCGTCCAGTTCGACGTCGAGCCCGGCGGCCAGCTGGCGGACGACGCTGCCCCAGGCGAGGGACAGGACGCCCGGCTGCAGCAGCATCGGCACGTCGTCGATCGGGCGGCCGAAGCCCATGATGTCGAACAGCACCGTGCCCTGGTCGTACGTCGCGTAGTTGAGGATTTCGAGGCAGCGGACCTCGGTGATGCGCTCACTGATGCTCGTGACGGTCAGCGGCAGCCAGTCGTTGGCGAAGCCGGGATCGACGCCGTTCACCCAGATGGAGACGCCGCCGTCGAGAGCGGCCCGCCGGATCGGCGAGCCCATCGCCTCGTCGGGGAACTGCAGGAAGACCGGGCTGGACGAGACGACGTTCACGCCCGCGCGCAGGATGCGCTGCAGGTCGTCGAGGGCCTCGCCGAGCCGTACGTCGGCCATGGAGGTGTGGACGACGCAGTCGGGCCGGAGCGCGAGGACGGCGTCGGCGTCGTTCGTCGCGGTCACGCCGAGCGGGTCCAGGCCGGCAAGCTCTCCGGCGTCCTTGCCCACCTTGGCGGGGTTGGAGACCCAGACTCCCGCGAGTTCGAGGTCGGGGCGGGCGTTGATGCCGATCAGGGCGTTGCGGCCCACGTTTCCGGTGCCCCACAGCACCACGCGGTACGTCATCCGGCCAACTCCTTCTTCTACAGGTCGGGCAGGCCGAGGTCCAGAGTCGGCTGGTCGGTGCCGCCGTCGACCTCGAGGACGCGGCCGGTGACGAACATTCCCGCGGGCGAGGCGAGATAGACCACGGTCGCGGCGATGTCCTCGGGGTCGCCGATCCGGCGGAGCGGGGTGTTGTCCTCCACGGCCGTCCGCAGTTCGTCGTTGCCGGTCACGATCTCCAGGGCGGACGTGGCGACCGCGCCGGCGGCGATCGCGTTGACGCGGATGCGCGGCGCGAGGTCGCGCGCCGCGAGCCGGGTGTAGTGGGCCAGCGCCGCCTTGGCCGTGCCGTACGCGAGGAAGCCGCGGCCGCTGATGCGGCCCATGACCGAGGAGATGTTGACGACCGCGCCGCGGGTCATGTGCGGTACGGCCGCGCGGGTCAGGGCGTGCGCGATGCCGACGTTGAAGTGGAAGGCCTCGGCCAGGAACTCGTCCGTCGTGTCGAGGAACGCCCGCGGGTACGTGCCGCCGACGTTGTTGACCACCACGTCGATCCGGCCGAACGCCTCGACCGCCGTCGCGGCCAGGCCGGCGGCCGCCGTCAGGTCGGTCAGGTCGGCGGGCACGACGACCGCCCGTCGCCCGGCGTCCTCGATCTCGCGCGCGACCGCGCGGAGCTGGTCCTCGCTGCGAGCGGAGATGAGCACGTCGGCGCCCGCCTCGGCGAGGGCGACCGCGGTCGCGGCCCCGATCCCGCGCCCGGCGCCGGTCACGATCGCGGCCCGGTCGGTCAGTCGGAAACGGTCGAGGATCATGAAGCGAGCCTAGGCAGAAACTAGAACCCGTTTCAATAGCCGCAGAATTTGCCGGCTTCGGCTGATCAGTACCGCGAGCCGCGGGAGGTCAGCTCGGTCAGGTGCTCCACGAGGAGGTCGCGGAAGGCGCGGGAGTCGCGGAGGTCCGTCCCGAACACCTCGGTGACCGCCAGGAGTGCGTCGACCACCTCATCCGGCCGGCCCGCGCGAGACACGGTCGCGCGCAGGTGGCCGGCGAGCGGGTCGTCGAGTTCGTCCGCGGTCTGGACGTGCCGCATCCACGCCGCGACGGCCAGCGCCGCCCAACGGGGCTCGGCGCCGGCCGCGAGGCGGTCGCGTACGACGCCGAGCAGCCGCTGCGGGAGCTTCTGCGAGCCGTCCATCGCGATCTGCGCGGTACGGTGCCTCAGCGCCGGGTTCGCGAACCGGGTCAGCAGCGACGCCTTGTACTCCTCCAGGTCGAACCCGTCCGGCACGGCGAGGGTCGGGGTGGCGTCCTCGTCCATGTAGCGGCGCACGACCTCGCCCAGCACGTCCACCGCCTCGGAGACGTACGCGAACCGCGAACCGAGATAGGCGAGCATCGAGTGGGAGCCGTTGAGCAGCCGGAGCTTCATCAGCTCGTACGGGGCGACGTCGCCGGTGAGGATCGCGCCGGCCTCGTCCCAGGCAGGGCGTCCCGCGGCGAAGGAGTCTTCGATCACCCACTGGGTGAACGGCTCGGTGACGACGACGCCGTGGTCACGAACGCCGAGCAGGCGTTCGGCCTCGTCCAGGTCGGCCGCCGTGGTCGCGGGCACGATCCGGTCCACCATCGTCGAGGGGAACGCCGTGTCACAGGTGATCTTCACGCCCGCCCGCTCGGCGTACTCCTCGACCAGGCCGCGCAGCGTCGCGCCGTTGGAGGACAGGTTGTCGCAGCACAGGACCGTCACGGGGGCCTCACGCCGGGACAGGCCCCGGACGAGCCGGCCGATCACCGTACGCGGCTCGCGGCCGGCGAGGTCCAGGCGGATCTCCGGGTCATCGATCCGCAGCCGCCCGGTGGCGGGGTCGTGCCGGTAGCCCTTCTCCGTCACGGTCAGCGAGACGATCCGCACGGCCGGATCGGCGATGCGGTCGACGGTCGCGTCGCCGGTGAGCACCTCCCGTACGGCGCCGATGATCCTCGCCGACGCGCCGTCGGGGCCGCGTTCGAGCACGCTGTACAGCCCGTCCTGCGGTGCCAACTGGTCGACGACGGTCGCGCTGCGCTGGGTGATCCCGCAGATCCCCCAGCCGTCGCCGGCGTCCTCGGTGTAGACCGCCTGGTGCGCCCGGTGGAACGCTCCGATGCCCAGGTGCACGATCCCCACCGACGACGGCACCCGCCGCGGCCGGGTCGTCAGTGACAGCCGCAAGGCGTCCTCCCGTTGTTCGGTACTCACATCACGGCCCCGATCTGCCAGGGCGCGAAGTCGTCGTCGCCGGAGCCGAGCTCCTCGCCCGCCGTCCGGCGGCCCGAGGCGACCTCCAGGATCAGCCGGAACAGCCGCTCGCCCGTCACCGACGCGTCGGACAGGTCGAGGTCCAGGTCCTCGGGCATCGCCCGGTAGGCCGCGCCGGTCGCGGCGAGGTTCAGGCCGGGCACGGGACGGCAGCCGCCGGCGGGCCCGTCTCCCGTCGTGACGCACATGACGGTCGCGCCGCCCGCCACCTGCCCGGTCGCGGAGACCTCGGCCCGCCCCGGCGTGTCCATGAAGACGAGCCCGCGCTCGGCAACGGGCTCGGCGTACTCGTGCACCGCGGTCAGCGGCGACGTGCCGCCCCTGGCCGCCGCCCGCTCCGGCGCGTCCGGCGCGGGCGCGGCGTACCTCTCCCACCAGCGGAACCGCTCGGCCAGCCGCCCGGCGACCTCCGGGGAGACCGCACGGCTCGCGAGGAGCCGCTCGGCACCGTACAGCTGCGGCGTCCCTGCCAGGATCGCGGTGCCGCCGTGCCGTATGAGCAGGTCGGCGGCCGCGCCGAGCGTGGCGTTCCCGTGCCCGCCCGTGCCGGTGTCGGCCAGGCCGACGACGAGCTCCGACGCCGGGACCGGGACCCGCTCGACGCGGTCCGCCTCGGGCAGCAGGTCGCGGATCAGCTCGACGCCGTGGCGCACGGTCGCCGCCGTGCCGCCCATCCCCTGAATCGTCATCGTCGGCGTGCCCTCCGGCAGGTCGAACCCGGTGAGCTGCGCCACCTCGCAGCCGAGGCCGACCACGAGAAGGGCGGCGAAGTTCGGATGCCGGGCGTAGCCGTTCAGGGTGCGCCGCAGGAGCCGGATGCCGTCGCCGTCGGCGGCCATCCCGCACCCGGTGTCGTGCGTGAGCGCGACGACGCCGTCCACGTTCGGGAACCGCTCCGCGGGGGCCGCCGACCGGCTCGCGATCATCTTCGCGACCGTCGCGGAGCAGTTCACCGACGTGAGGACGCCGATGTGGTTGCGGGTGCCGACCCGGCCGTCCGGGCGGACGATGCCCTGGAAGAACGCGGGTTCCCCCGGTCCGGCACCGGCCCGCGCCGTCGTCGCGTTCTCACGCCGCACCTTCATCCCGTCAGCCGTTCTGCACCCAGGCGTGCTCGGGGTCCAGGTACGGGATCATCTGCCGGCCCTGACCGGCCATGACCCACAGGTAGCAGAGCCGGTAACCCGGCGCGGCGACGACCGGGTGGTAACCGGCCGGGATCGCCGCCACGTCGCCGTCGCGGACGGTGAAGCACTCCTCGCCCTCGCCGTCGTACCGGATCTGCACCCCGAAGCCGTTCTCCGGATCCAGCTTGAACAGGTAGACCTCCTCGAGCTTGACCTCGCGCGGCGGCTCGTGGGTGTCGTGCTTGTGCGGCGGGTAGCTCGACCAGTTCCCCGGCGGGTTGATCGTCTCGCCGAGCAGCAGCCGGCCGGCGCTGTCGCCGGGGCCGAGGATCGTCCGGACCGTACGGGACCAGTTGCCCTCGCCGCGCTCGGCGATCTCCTGGTCGTCCGGGCCGATGATCCGCGCCTCGCCGGGCGTACCGTCGCCGAGCGGCGCGGTCGCGATGACGATCTGCGCCGGCCCGCCGGTCGCGCGGAACGTCAGCCGGTGTCCCGGCGGGGCGTACACCGTGTGTCCGGGCCCGTCGAACACACCGCCGCGGCCGCCGGCCGTGCCCAGCCCGTCGACGTCGACGACGCCCGAGAGGACGACCGCGGCGACCTCCTCGTCGCGGGTCAGCTCCAGGGTCTCGCCCTGGGCCAGGTCGGCCAGGTCGAGGCCGATCAGCTCGGTGTCCTTGCCCGGGGTCAGCAGGGTCTTCAATCTCTCTCCTTGATCTGGGTGACCAGCTGGGTGGGGTTGACGAAACGCAGTGCCGCGACGAGCAGCACCAGCATGGACAGGGTGTAGATGACCGCCATCGCGTCGGTCTCCTGCTGCGCGCGGATGCCCGCGGCCGAGACCGAGTAGTACAGCGCGACGACGAGGGTCTGGCTGTCGGCCCCCGCGGTGAGGAACGTCAGCTCGAACATCCCCACCGTACGCACGAGCACGAGGATCGCGGCGGCCAGCATGCCGGGGATCAGCAGCGGGCCGAGGATCCGCGTGAAGATGACCCGGGTCTTGGCGCCGCACATGCGGGCCGCCGCCTCGATCTTCGGGTCGATCTGCTCGATGAACGGCGTCATGACGAGGATGACGAACGGCACCGCCGGCACGAGGTTGGCCAGGATCACGCCGCTGAGCCTCCCGGCCAGGTGGAACTTGTACAGCACGGTCGCCAGCGGCACGCCGTACGTGATCGGCGGGATGAGGATCGGCAGCAGGAACGCCACCATCAGCACCCGCTTGCCGGGGAAGTTGCGGCGGGCCAGCGCGTACGCGGCCGGGACGCCGACCAGGACGGAGACGACGACCACGGCGAGCGCGACCTCCAGCGTCACGGTGAGGACGCCGCTGAGGTCGAACTCCTTCCACGTCGCGCCGTACCAGTGGGTGGTCCAGCCCTTCGGCAGCCAGCCGCCGAACCACTTGCGGCCGAAGGAGTTCACGACGACCGCGCCGACCACGCCGAGCAGGATCAGCAGGAAGAAGACGACGGAACCCCAGACGATCCAGGCTCCCGGTCGCAGCGCGATCTTTCTCGGTGCCTTCTCCTCTGCGGCGGGAGGCGCCTCTGCGAGTGTGGTCATCCCTTGCCTCCCGTCGCTCCTCGATACAGACGGGCGCGCCAGCCGAGGACGAGGCCGATCACGATCAGCTCGACGGCACCCATGATCATCGCGATGGCCGAGGCCATGGAGTAGTCGTACTGCTCGAACGCGGCGTGGAAGGCGGCGATCGAGATCACCCGGGTCTGCCGCGCGGGCTCACCGACCATGATCGCCGAGGGGAACACCGAGAACGCCAGCACGAACGACAGACAGAACGTGATGGCCAGGCCCGGCGCCAGCAGCGGCAGCGTGATGTGCCGGAACCGCTGCCACCAGCCCGCCCCGAGCGTCGCGGCCGCCCGCTCCAATGTCGGGTCGATCCCGGTCAGGTACGACAGGGTCAGCAGGAAGGCGAACGGGAACCCGGTGATGACCAGCGAGAAGACGACGCCCCAGTAGTTGTGCGTCAGGCGCACCGGGTGGTCGACGATCCCGAGGTCCAGCAGGATCCGGTTGAGCCAGCCCGTGGGCCCCATGAAGGCCAGCAGGCCCTCGGCGGTGAGCACCGTGCCCAGCGTGATCGGCACGACGAGGATCGTGGTGACGGCCCGCTTGCCGCGGAACCTCCCGCGCATCCGGTAGGCGATCGGCACCGAGGCCAGCACGTTGAACAGCGCGGCCGGCAGGCCGATCTTCAGCGTCGTCCAGATCGTGTTCCGCAGGTACGGGTCGGAGAAGAACAGCCGGTAGTCCGCGAACGGCCCGGTGCCGTACTTGTTCGCCGCATCCGAGCCCGCCTGCGGCTGGAAGGACAGCTGCAGGCCGTACACGAACGGGTAGATGAACAGCGCGACGACGAAGACCACCGCGGGCAGCAGGAGCAGCAGCGTACGGTCGACGCCGCGCTCGGCGAGCCGGTGCCGCAGCGAGATCCGCGGCCGCGCGGCGACCGGTGCCGCCGCCACCTAGGCCACCTCCTCGGGCGCGGCCGGGCTCTCCGCGGCGAACACCAGCACCCGCTCCGGCGGCACCGACACCGTCACCCGGTCGCCGGGCGCCAGCCGCGCGTCGGCGCGCAGGTGCAGGTCGAAACCGTCATCGGTACGGGCCTGGATCGCCTGCTCGCGGCCCTGGTACTCCACGACCTCGACGGTGACCTCGGTGGCGTTCGGACCGTCGCCGACGGTGAAGTCCTCGGGCCGGATCGCCGCGACCGCCCGCGCGCCGAGGTCGTCGCGCCGGACGCCGGTGAGCCCGCCGCCGAGCCCGTCGAGCACTACCGTCTTCTCGTTGACCTGGGAGACGGGCAGGTCCAGCTCGTTGCGGTAGCCCATGAAGCCGGCGACGAACCGGTTGGCCGGCTCGGTGTAGACCTCCTCCGGCGAGCCGATCTGCTGCACCCTGCCCTGGCGGAGCAGGACGAGGCGGTCGGCGAGGGAGAGCGCCTCCTCCTGGTCGTGGGTGACGTAGATCGTGGTCAGCCCGAGCGTCTGGTGGATGCGCTTGATCTCGGTGCGCATCTCCAGCCGCAGTTTGGCGTCGAGGTTCGACAGCGGCTCGTCCATCAGGACGAGCGGCGGTTCGAGGACGATCGCGCGGGCGATCGCGACGCGCTGCTGCTGACCGCCGGACAGCTGGCCGGGGAACTTGTCCGCGTGCTCCCCCAGTTGCACGAGCCTGATCGCCTCGTCCACCCGGCGCCGCGCGTCGGCCTTGGGGACCTTGGCCATGCGCAGGCCGAAGCCGATGTTCGAGCGCACCGACATGTGCGGGAACAGCGCGTAGTTCTGGAAGACCATCCCGAAGCCGCGCTGCTCGGGCTGCAGGCCGTCGATCCTGCGGTCGTCCAGCGTGATCGTGCCGCCGGTCAGCGGCAGCAGACCGGCCAGGCAGTTGAGCGCGGTCGACTTCCCGCAGCCCGACGGGCCGAGCAGGGCGACGAACTCCCCGCCGGTGATCGTCAGGTCGAGCCCGTCGAGGGCGCGCACGCCCCCGAACTCGCGGCAGACCTTGTCGAGCCGCAGCTCGGAGATCTTGGTCGACGAACGGCTCATTTGTGGACCTTCCCGCCGCCGACGGTCCGGTCCCACTGGTCGAACGCCGTGACCTGCTCCTTGGCGGGCAGCGACGTCTCCTTCGGGAACTGGGCGATCCACTTGTCGTACTCCGGCCGCCCGAACTGCTGGATGACCTGCTGCGACTTGGCCGGCGCCATGGAGATCGTCACGCCGTTCACGGCCGGGCCGGGGTAGAAGTAGCCGGTGTCGTACGCCTTGGCCTGCTGCTGCGGGGTGAGCATCCACTTGATCAGCTGGAGGTCCGCGGAGAGGACGTCGGCGGAGACGCCGCGCGGGATCGTGGCGTACTGCGCGTCGGTCACCCAGTGCATGCCCTTGAGGTAAGTGACCTTGTCACCGGCCGGCACCTGGCCGAGCGCACGCGGGTTGATGTCCCAGCCGGTCGTGGTGGCGATCACGTCGACGGACCCGTTGGCCAGGTTGCTCATGGTCTCGGAGGTCTTGGACGGGTAGTAGTCGACGTACTTGCCGAGCTCCGACAGGTAGTTCCAGGTCTTGGACCAGCCCGCCGTCGGGTCCTTGGGGTTCGAGTCGCCGAGGAGGTACGGCAGGCCCATGAGGAAGGTACGGCCGGGGCCGGAGTTGGCGGGCCGGGCGTACTGGAACTTCTTCGGGTGCGCCTTCGCCCAGGCGAGCAGCTCGTCCGTCGTCGTCGGCGGGTTGGGGACCGTCTTCGGGTTGTACTCCAGGAGCGGGCCGGACGGGTAGTACACGAGCTCGACGCCGTGCCCCTGCGCCAGCTCCTGCATCTTCGCGGCCGGTTCGAGGTAGTTCGCGCTCCCGATGCGGCCGTTGTAGTCGTCGGTCTTGACCCACAGGTTCTGGTCGACGCCCGCGGACAGGCCGTCGGTGCCGGTGAGGACGAGGCCGATCTGCACCTGGCCCGCGCTCTGCTGCGCCTTGATCTTGCCGGGCAGCTCCGGCGCGGTCGCCTTCGTGTAGGTGACCTTCTTGATCACCTTGGGGTGCGTCTTGACGAACTCGTCGATCATGCCCTGGGTGAGCTGCAGGTTGCCCGCGACGTCGATGATGTTGAGGGTCACCGGGCTCTTCGGGTTGTCGGGCACCTTGTCCGGCGTCAGGTCCTTGGCCCCGCCCCCCGAGTTCGGTGAACCGCACGCGCTCACCGCGAGGACGAACGCCGCCGCGAGGCACCAGGTCTTAGCGCGCATCAGGGATCTTCCTTCCGGTCACGATCGGGCGGGGACCGTGGTCGAGGCCCGCACGATCAGCTGACAATCAAGGTCCCGGCGGAGATCCCCCGCGTCGGCGCCGGAGACGGTCAGGAGGTTCACGAGCAGGTCGACGGCCGCGCGACCGGCGCGTTCGTTCTGCATGGCGACGGTGGTCAGCGGCGGAGTGGCCATGCCCGCCATCGGGATATCGTCGAAGCCGACGACGCTCATCTCCTCGGGCACCGCCACGCCCCGGTCGGCCAGCCGGGACATCACCCCCAGCGCCAGCAGGTCGTTGAAGGCGATGAGCGCGGTGACGCCCTCGGCGATCACGAGGTCGGCCGCGTGCGGCCCGCCCTCGAAGCGCGGGGCGAACGGCCCCAGCTCCACGATCTCCATCGCGTACCGGGCGGCCTGGCGCAGGCCGCGCCGTCGCTCCCGGTTGGACCACGACGCCTTCGGGCCGTTCAGGTACGCGACCCGGCGGTGCCCGAGTGCGGCGAGGTGATCGATGGCCTGGCGCATTCCGGCCGCCGGCCCCATCAGGACCGCCGGGTTGCCGCGTACCTGGCGGTTGATGAAGACCAGCGAGGTCGTCCCCACCACCCGGTCGAGCTGGCTCGGGGTCATCCGCGACGAGCAGAGGATGACCCCGTCGACCTGCTTGGCCATGGCCTGGACGAGGGCCATCTCCTCGGCGGGATTCTCGTCGCAGTCCGCGAGGAAGACGGCGTAGTCCGCCTCACGTGCCCGGGCCTGCACGCCCTTCAGCACGGTGGGGAAGAACGGGTTGGACAGGTCGGGGACGATCACGCCGAAGTTGCCGGTCTTGCCGGTGATCAGTCCCCGGGCGGCGCGGTTCGGGCGGTAGCCGAGCCGTTCCGCGGTCTGGAGCACGTGCTGCCGGGTCTCCTCCTTGACCAGGTCAGGAACGGTGAACGCCCGGGACACTGTCGATACCGAGACTCGCGCCTCTCGGGCGACGTCCTGGATGGTCACCGGCACCGCGACTCCTCAGGGGTCGGTTCGGATGCATGAAACTATGCAAACGTTTGCAGAGAGGGTCAATGTAACGTGCCGGGCATAAAGCCCTAACCTGAGCGTTGACCTGGCCGGTGAGCGGTCGGTGGCCGGTGAGCAGGGCCCGGTCAGTGACCCGTGAGCAGTGCCCGGGTGTTGTCCCAGCCCTCAAGGCCGGGATCGAGGAGAGCGACGTCGGCGGGCGTGCGCAGCCGGTGCCAGCCGGGCGCGGAGCGTACGGCGCCCTGCGTGCCGGCGGCCCTGCGCAGCCGGGCGGGCGCGTCGGCGGTGTCCAGGTCGATCCCGGACAGCCAGGCGGGCGCGGGGAGCCGGGCCGCGAGCGCGACCAGCCCGCCGCCCGCCGCCGGACAGACGGCGACCTGCCCACTGCCGAGGGCGCGGAAGAGCTTGCCGAGGAGCAGGGCCGGCAGGTCCGGCGCGTCGGGCGCGACGACGGCCGCGTGCTCGGCGCCCAGCTCGTGGAGCGCGTGCAGCAGCGCGTCGAGCCCCGCGACCCGGAGCACGGGCGTGCCCGGCCAGGTGACGGCCTCGGCGTCGGGGTCGGGGGCGGGCAGCGCGAGCACCGGGGTGACGAACTCCAGCCCGGCCACCACCTCGTACGTGTCCTCGAGGAGGGCCAGCCGGTATTCGTCGGGGTCGGTGCCGGGCGGCGCCGCCGTTCCCGTACCGGCCAGGACGGCGGCGAACCGGCGCGTCACCTCGCGGAGTCCCCGTCCAGCAGCGAATCCGCCTCCAGCAACGGGCTCCCGTCCAGCAGCGGGTCGCCGTCCCGGCCCGGCAGGTCGCCGGCACCGGCGGGCCGCTCGCGCGGCTGGTCGCCGTCCGTCAGCGGCAGCCCGGCGGTCGCGGCCACGCCCTCGAGATAGCCGCGGGCCCGCTCGGTCCGCGGATAACGGTTGACCAGCTCCCAGAACGGCGGCCCGTGACCGGGGACGATCAGATGGGTGAGCTCGTGCATGAGGACGTAGTCGACGACCCAGCCCGGCATCCCGCGCAACTGCGTGGACAGCCGGATCGTGCCGTCGTCGGGAGTACACGAGCCCCAGCGGCTGCGCTGGTTGGTCACCCAGCGGACACTGGCCGGCGCGGCCCGGCCGCCGAGGTAGCGCCGCGACAGCTCCCGCGCGCGGTCGTAGAGCACGTCGTCGCTCGGATGCCTGCGCCGCTCGCGAGCGGCCAGGCGCTCGAGGACCGTGTCGATCCACTCGCGCTCTTCGGCGGCGCTCAGCCCGGCGGGCACCATCACCACCGTCTTGTCGCCGTCTCGGCGGGCGGTGACCGTCCGCCGGCGCCGGGCGCTGCGACGCACCTCTATCTCGCCTGTGGGGGGCACGGTAAGCACCGTACCGAAAACTTTGGTTTCTCCACAGGGGGTGAGTTGCGTTTTCGCTGGTAGAGACGGCGCTATTTCGCACGTCCCCAGGACTGTCCACATGCTTTGCGCAGGTTATCCACAGGACCGGCGTGTCCCGGCAGGTAGCCTGTTGCCCCAGACGCCCGGCGTTCAGGAGGCGGGCTACGGCCGCAGCCGACGTGAGAAGCACCCACTCACCCGCTTACGCTGGTCACTACCCCCTTGCGGATGACCGGCGCGGAAGGTCGCGCCAGCCGCTCCACCGGGCAGTGTGGCACCCGCCGCGTGCCTCACCGAGATTAGGGTGACGTGCGGAACCGGCAGGCACGCCGCCTCGCGGATGATGTTGTGCTGGCTGCTGCTGAGAGCAGGTACTCATTGACTTCTCCCCCAGCCGAAGCAGGGGGATTCAACCCTCGCGGGTTGAGCTTTCTGCTTCACAGCCCGTTGCCGACCCGGATCACCGGCGAGGGACGGAGTGCCGCCCATCGGTCTTACACAAGCTCCACAGACGTGACTTCCCGCCAGCCCGGCGGTAGGCCCGGCGGGCTTGGTTATCGCCCACCGGAAGAGTCAAACTACCATCTGTCATCGAAGGTGCGCACAGGGATACGGAAATCCGTCGAGGTGGTTCTCCCGCCTTCGCCCTGCTACGTAGGAGCCCGATCCTCCCCGCCCAAAAGCGGGGGTCTCCTCGGAGGTATCTGATGAGCGATCTCCCCCGCCGCGCTGTGACGCGGACCGCCAAGCTGGCCTCCCTCCCCATCGGCTTCGCCGGACGCACCGCCCTCGGTGTCGGGAAGCGCACCTTTGGCAGGCCCGCCGAGCTCGTCGCGACCGAGATCCAGCAGCGCACCGCCGAGCAGCTGTTCAAGGTGCTCGGCGAGCTGAAGGGCGGCGCGATGAAGGTCGGCCAGATGCTGTCGATCTTCGAGGCCGCGCTGCCGCCCGAGGTCGCCGGGCCGTACCGCGCCACGCTGACCAGGCTGCAGGAGGCCGCCCCGCCGCTGCCCGCCGCGACGGTGCACAAGGTGCTGGCCGAGGGCCTGGGCGCGGACTGGCGCGACCACTTCGCCGAGTTCGACGACCGGCCGGCCGCGGCGGCCTCGATCGGCCAGGTCCACAAGGCCGTCTGGCACGACGGCCGCACCGTGGCCGTCAAGGTCCAGTACCCGGGCGCGGGCAAGGCGCTGCTCAGCGACTTCAACCAGATGGCCCGCCTGAGCAAGCTGTTCGCGGTCCTCGCGCCGGGCCTGGACGTCAAGACGATGCTGGCCGAGCTGAGGCGGCGCATCGCCGAGGAGCTCGACTACACGATCGAGGCCGAGTCGCAGGCCACCTTCGCCGAGGCGTACGCCGACGACCCCGACTTCGTCATCCCGGACGTCGTCGCCCAGTCCGGGCACGTCCTCGTGACCGAGTGGATCGACGGCACCCCGCTGTCGGCGATCATCAGCGACGGCACGCAGGAGGAGCGCGACCACGCGGGGCTGCTCTACTGCCGGTTCCTGTTCTCCGGGCCGGCGCGCTGCGGCCTGCTGCACGCCGACCCGCACCCCGGCAACTTCCGGCTGCTCGACGACGGCCGGCTCGGCGTCATCGACTTCGGCGCCGTCGACCGGCTGCCCGGCGGCTTCCACCGGCGCATCGGCGTCCTCATGCGGATCGGCACGATGGGCGACGTCGACCAGATCATGAAGGCGCTGCGCGAGGAGGACTTCATCCGCGAGGGCGTCGAGGTCGACCCCGACTCGCTGTACGCCTTCATCGGCCCGATCGCCGAGCCGCTCGTCGAGGAGACCTTCAAGTTCAGCCGGGAGTGGCTGCGCCAAGAGGCCGCCCGGGTCACCGACCTGCGCCCGACCAACGTCGTACGGCAGCTCAACCTGCCACCGTCGTACGTGCTGATCCACCGCGTGGTGGCCGCCGGCACCGGCGTGCTGTGCCAGCTCGAGGCCGAGGGCCGGTTCCGTGACGAGGCGCTGACCTGGGTGCCCGGCTTCGCCGACGACGACCCGGAGTTCGACGACTACGACGACCTCGCCGAGGACGAGGTGCCCGGTGACGACGAAGAGATCGCGAGCTGACCGCGCTCCTACCAGTACACGGGGTCCAGCCGGCCTTCGATGGACCGGATGTTCTCCCGGCTGCAACGGTCGCACAAGTGGACCGTTCCCCGATCGGTGATCTCGGTCATCCAGCCCAGCGGCGCCTCGGCGGTGACTCCACACGATGAACAGCTGACCATCCCCGCGCCCCCTCCATCCGACTCCCCCACAGCATCCCTGATCCCCAGGACGCGCGGAAGCCGAACGCGCCGTCCGAGAGCCACGCCACACGATCCCCTCGAGGATCAGGAACGGCGGCGGGCCGCGGCCGGTGACCGCCGGGTTCAGAGGGGACCGACGCCGGTCGGTTCCCCGGCGCCGGTTCAGAGGTGGCCGACGCCCGTCAGCTCCTCGGCCGCCGCCCAGAGCCGGCGGCCGAGGGACGCATCGGCCGCCTCCCGGTCGCCGGTGAACGTGCTGGACGTCGCGCTCATGACCGACCTGCGGGATCTGCTGACCGCGTTGCGCGACGACCGATCGGTGCGGGTGATCGTGTTCGACAGTGCCGATCCGGAGTTCTTCATCGCGCACGTCGACATGGCCTTCACGCCGGACTCGCTGGCCGGGCTCGCGGCCGCCGCCCCGGAGGGGGTGAACGTCTTCCAGGCCGTCGGGGAGATGCTGCGTCACCAGCCGCAGGTGACCATCGTCAAGCTCGCCGGGAAGGCGCGCGGCGGCGGAGCGGAGTTCGTCGCGGCCGCGGACATGGCCTTCGCGGCGATCGGCCGCGCCGGGC
The DNA here is from genome assembly GCF_024055675.1 of Actinoallomurus rhizosphaericola. Taxonomy (NCBI): domain Bacteria; kingdom Bacillati; phylum Actinomycetota; class Actinomycetes; order Streptosporangiales; family Thermomonosporaceae; genus Actinoallomurus; species Actinoallomurus rhizosphaericola. The sequence continues at coordinate 42,270 of NZ_JAMXMW010000032.1, forward strand.
TCGGCCAGATCGAGGCGCTCATGGGCATCGTCCCGGGTGGCGGAGGCACCCAGTACCTCGCCGCCAGGGTCGGGCGCAACCGCGCGTTGGAGGCGGTGCTCGGCGCCGAGTTGTTCGACGCGGAGCTCGCCGAGCGCTACGGCTGGATCAACCGGGCCCTGCCCGCCGGCGAACTGGACGCGTTCGTCGACCGGATCGCCCGTGACATCGCGGCCCTGCCGGAGGGCGTGATCGCCGCGGCCAAGCACGCGATCGTCCCCGACGACCTGGCCGCGGGCCTGGTACGGGAGGACGGCGCCTGGGCCGGCCTCATCTCCCGTCCCGTGGCGGGGCGGTTGATCGGCGGCGGCCTGGCCGCGGGCGCCCAGACCCGCGACGGCGAACGCGATCTGGAGGCCCTGATGCGGAACCTGGCCGGGTAGAGCCCGTCGGAACGGTGACGGGCCGGTGAGGTGAGAACCCTTGGATGACGAGACGCTCGGGCGGGCACCCCGGGCGCCGCGTCTCCCCGAGCTCCCGGCCGAAGCCGGTCGCTCATCGTGTCGCGACTCGAACCCGCCGTCGTGCCGGGGCCCGTCCCCCTCGGGAGGCACGCCGGCGGTTCGCGTCAGCGCGTGGTCAGCAGGCGCCGGAGGCGGATCGCCGTCACCTCGGCGTCGCGCCGGGCCCGGCGCAGGGCGCGGACCTGGGCGGCGTCGCGGCGCGTGGCCGTCCGCTCGGCGTCCCGTATTCGTTCTTGGGACAGTTCAATGCTGAGCAAGCTCATCTCTCGCTCTTTCTCCATGTCGATGTGAAGTTCCAGGCGGTGCGTCATGCCGCCACCACGGCGGCGTCCTTGCGGGGGCGACCCCGCGGCCGCTTCCGGGGAACGACGACGCCCCGTACGAACAGCTCCCCGCCCCAGACGCCCCAGGGCTCCCGGCGCTCCTTGGCCCCGGCGAGGCAGGAGCGCCGGACCGGGCACTCGGCGCACAGCGCCTTGGCCAGCTCGACGTCCTGCGGCGACTCGGCGAAGAAAAGCTCAGGCTCGGTCCGGCAGGGAAGATCCAGGTTCTCGCTGATCGCGGTCAGCGCGAGTCCCACGGTCTCCACCCCTTTCTTGATGTGGTCTCGTTGGCTCGGACGGTCTGGCCAAACAAAAAGGCCGCGGTTCCCGGGTCGGGATCCGCGGCCTGGAGGCCTGCTCGGAGCTATTGCTCCGGTGGTCTCCAGGGGTACGGACCCACTCCGGCGCGCTTCTCAGCAGCGCCCTTGACCTGGGCATTCGTCTGGGTAGCCGGGAACATCCCAAGGACATGCCACGTCCGCAGATCGATGCCGCCGGGGCGCACACGTCCGCCTTCGACGGACGCATAGCGGGACTCGAGGCTCGACAGGGACGCGGCGGCAACGGTGGAACCGCTAGCGGACACCATCACCGGACGCGCGCAGGCGGCCGCCCAGGTCGAAGGAATCAGTGTTTTCCTCACCGGACCGCCACCTCCACTCATCCGATCGGGGCTCCGCGGTGCGGAGCCGTTCAAGTGCTCGCGAGAAGCGTACGATCGCCCGCAGGATCGGGGCAACGTATTTTCTACCTGCGACTTCTTATTTTTTCTCGTTCCGTCTCCGCGGCCACTCCGCGTTGCCGGGCGGCCTCGTAGAGGAAGACCGTCGCGGCGGACGCGGCGTTGAGCGAACTCGCCGCCCCGACGATCGGAATCCGCACGATCTCGTCACAGGCCGCCGTCCAGGCGCCGCTCATCCCGCGGGTCTCGTTGCCGATGACGAGCAGGGCCGGGCCGCGCAGGTCGCTGTCACCGACGTCCACGGTGCCGGTCTCGTCCGTCCCGACGACGCGCAGCCGGTTCTCCCGCGCCCAGTCGACGACCTGGCGGGGCGCCGGTACCCGGAGGACCGGCAGGGCGAACAGCGACCCGGTGCTGGCCCGTACCGACTTCGGGTCGTACGGGTCGGCGGCGTGCCCGGTCACGATGACCCCCGAGGCCCCGAAGGCGTCGGCGGAGCGGACGACCGTGCCGATGTTGCCCGGTTCGGCGGCCCGGTCGAAGACGACGACGGGCCCGTCCGGCGTGATTCGCGCCAGGTCGTCCGGCGGCAGCGCGGCGACGGCCACCAGCTCGGCGTCCTCCTTGCCGGCCAGCTCGTCCAGCAGTTCCGGCGCCATGGCGACCCGCTCGGCCGCCGTCTCGTCCAGCACGCCCTGCGCCCAGGACGACAGGCGCCGCCCGTGCGCGTACAGCAGGGAACGGATCGGCCGGCCGTGCTCGACGGCGAGCGTGATCGGCCGCACCCCCTGCACGAGGAACTCCCCCGACCGCTGGCGTTTGGTCCGGTTGGTGAGCAGCGCCGCCCACTGCTGAAAGCGCGCGTTCCGCGTAGTGATCCGCATCAGTCGGCAACCGTACGCCACGACGGCGCCGGCACCCCGCCTGGGGCGCGTCGATGAAAGGCGGTGAACAGCCGTTGACCGCGTCCCCACGGCGGCCTACCTTCCCCGGTTACCGAACTCCGAATGTCGTTCGACACGCCGAACGACTCGCGGAAGGGGCCCGATCGAATGTTCCAGCGGAAGCGGGACGGAGCGGCCGCGCCGGCCGACGGCGCCTCCTGGACCTACGGCTACACCAACGGCGCGCGCAGCCTGTGGGCACCGGACCTGTCGTACCACAACGGCCGGTACTCCATGTACTACGCCGCCTCCACCTTCGGCTCGAACCACTCGGCGATCTTCCTGGCCACCAGTCCCAGCGGCGACCCCGGGACCTGGACCAACCGGGGCCTGGTCGTCTCCTCCCAGTCCTCGGACGACTACAACGCCATCGACCCGAACCTCACGGTCGACGCGCAGGGCCGCTGGTGGCTGGCCTTCGGGTCCTTCTGGTCGGGCATCAAGCTCGTCGCGATCAACCCGTCCACCGGCCTGCGGTCCGACAACGCCATCGTCTCCATCGCCGGACGCGGCGGCGGCCCGATCGAGGCGCCGTTCATCTTCCGCCACGGCGCCTACTACTACCTGTGCGTGTCGTTCGACTACTGCTGCCGCGGCGCGTCCAGCACCTACCGGATCATGGTGGGCCGCTCCACGAGCGTCACCGGCCCGTACTACGACCGTAACGGCGTCGCGATGACCTCTGGCGGTGGCACGGAGATCCTCGCCGGTCACGGGAGCATCCACGGACCCGGCGGCGAAGGCGTGTTCACCGACACCGACCACGACATCCTCGATTACCACTACTACGCCGACGACGGCACTCCCCTCCTGGGCATCAACTGGCTGGGCTACGACTCCGCAGGCTGGCCCTACGCCTTCTGATCCGCACCACGCACCGCCCGGTCGTCCGATACCGGCCGAGCACCTGCAGTGATCAGCGGCGGCGAAGTCACCCGGATGCGGCATCTCGTCGTGCTGGTCCCAGGCCGTCGCACGTTCGCAGGAGAACGTTCCGCCGCAGGTCAGGAGCCGGTGACGCGGATGAGGCCCTCCTGGACGACCGAGACGACGAGCTCGCCGTCCTGGGTGAAGACCTGGCCGCGGGCGAGGCCGCGGGCGCCGGAGGCGTTCGGGGTGTCCTGGGCGTACAGCAGCCACTCGTCGGCGCGGAACGGGCGGTGGAACCACATCGCGTGGTCGAGGCTGGCGCCCATGGTCTTGCGGTCGCCCCAGGCGAGTCCGTGGTTGAGCAGGACGGTGTCCAGCAGGGTCATGTCCGAGGCGTACGTCATCAGGCAGACGTGCAGCAGCGGGTCGTCGGGCAGCTCCCCGGCCACGCGCAGCCAGACCAGCGACTCCGGGCCGACCAGCTCCGGATCGCGGGCGGCCTCCCAGGTCAGCGGCGTGACGTGCCGCAGGTCGATCGGCCGGTTGCGCATGAACTCGTTGTCCAGCTTGCCGAACAGCTTCTCCATCCGCTCCTGCCACGTCGGCAGCTCCTCCGGCACCGGCACCTCGGGCATCGGCGCCTGGTGCGACGGGCCGTCCTCGGCGATCTGGAACGACGCCGACAGGGTGAAGATGACCTTGCCGTGCTGGATGGCGGAGACCCGGCGCGTGGTGAACGACCGGCCGTCGCGGACCCGGTCGACGGTGTAGACGAGCGGCACGCTCGGGTCGCCGGGGCGGATGAAGTACGCGTGCAGCGAGTGCACCCGGCGGTCCTCGGGGACGGTTCGGCCCGCGGCGACCAGCGCCTGACCGGCGACCTGCCCGCCGAACACCCGCTGCTGGCGCTCCTCCGGGCTGCGCCCCCGGAAGATGTCGGACTCGATCTGCTCCAGGTCGAGCAGCTCGAGCAGCTCCTTCAGCGCGGCGTTCATTCGCGTACTTCTCCTCAGGCTTACGGTGTCTCGCCCCGGCACAGTGCGAGCACCGCCGAACCGTACCGTTCCAGCTTGACGGCGCCGACACCGGGGATCGCGGCCAGCTCCGCCTCCGAGGCGGGGGCGCGCTCGGCGATGGCCTGCAGGGTGGCGTCGGTGAAGACGACGTAGGCGGGGACCTTCTGCTCCTTGGACGCCGCCACGCGCCACTCCTTCATCCGGGCCAGCAGGTCCTCATCGTAGTCGGCCGGGCAGCTCTCGCAGCGGCCGAGCTTGCGCTCGATCGCGGCGGTCAGCGGCCGTCCGCAGACCCGGCACGGCTGCGGTCCGGTGGGGACGGCCCGGCGCTTGGACCGGTCGACGCGGGGCGGTCCCGAGCTCTGCGGGGCGAGGCCGTCGAGGAACCGCGACCGGCGGCGGCCCTTGCGCCCGCCCGGAGACCGGGCGAGCGCCCAGGACAGGGCCAGGTGCTCGCGCGCCCGTGTCACGCCGACGTACAGCAGCCGGCGCTCCTCCTCGATCTGCTCCGGGCTCTTCTCCGCGTAGATGATCGGCAGCGTGCCCTCGACCAGGCCGGCGAGGAACACCGCGTCCCACTCCAGGCCCTTCGCGGTGTGCAGCGTGGCGAGCGTCACGCCCTCCAGCGCGGGGGCGTGCTGGGCGTTCGCGCGCTCCTCCAGTTCGGCGACGAAGTCGCGCAGGCCCGCGCCCGGTCGGTCGGCGGCGACGTCCTCGGCGAGCTGGGCCAGGGCGGCCAGGGACTCCCAGCGCTCCCGTGCGGCGCCGCGCCCCTCCGGCGGCCGGTCGGTGAGCCCGGCCGAGGCCAGGACGTCGCGCACGGCCCGTACGAGCGGCTCGCCGTCGTCGGCGGACCGGGCGGCGCCGCGCAGGAGCACGACCGCCTGGCGCACCTCCGCGCGCTCGAAGAACCGCTCCGCGCCCTTCAGGACGTACGGCACGCCCGCGTCGGCGAACGCCTGCTCGTACGGCTCCGACTGCGCGTTGATGCGGAACAGCACCGCGATCTCGCGGGCCGGCACGCCGTCCTCGATCAGCGCCCGCGCCCGCTTGGCGACGGCCTCGGCCTCGGCGACCTCGTCGTCGTACTCGTGGAAGGTCGGCTCGGGGCCGGCGGGCCGCTGCGCGACGAGTTCGAGGCGGTGGTTGCGCGCCTCGCCCCGCGCCTGCGCCAGCACGCCGTTGGCCAGGTGCACGACCTGCGGCGTCGACCGGTAGTCGCGGACCAGCTTGACGACCTTCGCGTCCGGGTGCTCGACCGTGAAGCGGAGGAGGTACGCGGGGCTGGCGCCGGTGAAGGAGTAGATCGTCTGGTTCGGATCCCCGACCACGCAGATCTCCTCGCGCCCGCCGAGCCAGGCGTCGAGCAGGAGCTTCTGCAGCGGGTTGACGTCCTGGAACTCGTCGACGACGAAGTAGCGGTACTGGTCGCGGACCTGGTTCGCGACCTCCTGATGCTCGGTGAGCATCGCGGCGGTCAGCTCCAGCATGCCCTCGAAGTCCAGCAGGTTCCGATCGCGGCGGAGCTCCTCGTACGCCGCGTAGAGCCGGGCGAGGTCGGACGTGTCGGCGGGAGGGGTGCGCCCGGCCTTGGCGGCCGACGCCGGGTAGTCCTCCGGGCGGGTCTGGGTGACCTTGGCCCACTCGATCTCGGCGGCGGTGTCGCGCAGCTCCGTACGGCCGAGGGACAGGCGGCAGACCCGCGCCGCCTCCGCGACCAGGCCCAGCTTCGACTCGATGAGCGTCGGAGGCTCCCCGCCGATCACCTTCGGCCAGAAGTAGGCGAGCTGCTTGAGCGCCGCCGAGTGGAACGTGCGGGCCTGCACGCCGGGCGCGCCGAGCTGCCGCAGCCGCCCGCGCAGCTCCCCTGCGGCCCGGGTCGTGAACGTCACGGCCAGCACCCGCTGCGGGGCGACGACGCCCGTCAGCACGGCGTACGCGATCCGGTGCGTGATCGCGCGGGTCTTGCCCGTGCCCGCGCCGGCCAGCACGCACACCGGCCCACGGGTCGCCTCGGCGACCGCGCGCTGGTCCGGGTCGAGCCCGGCGAGGATCTGCTCGGCCTCCATACGCCCCTCCGTTCACTCCTCTCTCATCCTCCCAGGGCCGCTCGCCCGCCGCCGCCCGAGTGCCGGGGAGCGGGGGAATGCCCGCCGATGATCGGGTGTTGGCACAGTCGACTTCGAGCGCCCCGCCCAAGACGAAGGAGAGCCATGACCGCGCCCGTGACGGGTGAGCTGACCATGTACACCACGAGCTGGTGCGGCTTCTGCCGCCGGCTCAAGACCCAGCTGGCCCGCGAGGGCATCCACATGGTCGAGGTGGACATCGAGCGCGACCCTGCGGCCGCCGAGTTCGTCGAGAGCGTCAACGGCGGCAACCAGACCGTACCCACCGTCGTGTTCCCCGATGGTACGGCCGTCACCAACCCGTCCGCGAAGGAGGTCAAGGCGCGCCTCGCCGCGCTCTGACCCGGGCGTTTCCCGCGCCGCCGGCCCAACGGTCCCCCGTCAGGCCCGGCGGCGCTCGCCGTTCCGGGCGGGGCGGCGGTCAGCGGGTGGAGGACAGGCCGGTGATGACGACCTTTCCGACGGGGCGGTCCTCGACCAGGTGGCGCAGCGCCTCCCCCACCGCCTCCAGCGGATAGATCGAGTCGATCACCGGGCTGATCCGGCCCGCCGTGAGCAGGCCGGTGATCTCCGCCCAGGCCGCCCTCGACTCCGCGGTCGACGCGGCGTGCAGCGAGAAGCCGCGGAGAGTCGTGCGGCGTTCGATGACCTCGTGCAGCGGCAGGCAGGTGCTGCGGCCGCCCGAGCAGCCGACCAGGATGAGGCGGCCGCCCACCGCCATGGCCGCCGCGATCTGCGCGGTCACCGCCCCGCCGACGCCGTCGACGGCCAGGTCGACACCGGCCGGGAAGCCGTCGCCGAGCGTGTCCGGCAGCCGGTCGCGTTCGAGGTCGACGACCTCGATGTCACGGGCCCAGGGCGCGGCCCGGATGGCCTCCGCCTTCGCCGTGGTCCCCACGCCGCCCGCGACGGCGGCCGCGCCGAGGGCGCGCGCCAGCTGGACGGTCGCGTTGCCCACGCTCCCGCCGATGCCCGGGGCGAACACGCACTCACCGGGCCGGAAGGCGCCCAGGCGCAGGGCGAGCAGGCCGGTGAGGTAGGCGATCGGGACGGCCGCCGCGACCTCGTCGGACACGCTGACCGGGATCTCGGCGAGGTTCCGGGCGGGGACGACGGCGAACTCGGCCATCGTCCCGTCGGCGGTGACGCCGCCGGAACCGGCGAAGAACATCACCCGTGTGCCGGCCCGCCAGTACGCGGCGGGGTCGGCGACGACCAGGCCGGCGCCCTCACCGCCCAGCGTCAGGGGGAGCAGCCCCGCCCGCGACGGGCCGCTCGTCGCCACGGCGTGGTCCAGCGGTGTCACGCCCGCGGCCGTGATCTGCACCAGTACCTCGCCCGGAGCGGGGACCGGGACCTCGACCTGCTCGATCCGCACATCCGTCGTGTGCGCGGTGATCGGATAAGCGCGCGCCGCCTTCACGTGTTCGTCCCCCCGGGAATCCCCCATACCCGGATCGGGAGGACGGCACGCCCGTGCCGGTGCCCGGCGCGCAACTGTGGGCACCGGCACGGGAGACCATGGGTCAGCTCGGCAGCGTCCACCTCTGGTTGTCACTGCCGGCGCAGTCCCAGATCTGCAGCCGGGTGCCGTTGGCCGAGCTCGGGCCGGTGGCGTCGAGGCAGCGCCCGGAGTTCGGGTTGACCAGGGAACCGTTCGCGCCCTGCTGCCACGTCTGCGCGCCGGTGCCGTTGCAGTCGTACAGCTGCACCTGCGTGCCGTTGGCCGTGCCGGCCGCGGTCACGTCCATGCACTTGCCGAGCGCCCGCAGCGTCCCATCCGAGCCGACGGTCCACTGCTGCGCCGCCGTGCCGTTGCAGTCGTACAGCTGGACGGCCGTGCCGTTCGCGCTGTTCGCCCCGGCCACGTCCACGCACTTGCCGCCGTAGCCGGTGATCTGGCCGGTACGCCCGCCGGAGGAGCCGGAGGTCGTGACGTGCACGTAGTCGACGACGAGCTGCGCCGGGAAGGGCGTGCTGCCGTCGGGGTCGCCGGGCCAGTACCCGCCGACCGCGAGGTTGAGGATGATGTAGAAGGGGTGGTCGAAGACCCAGCGGTTGCCGTTCAGGTCGGCCGGGGTGCGGGTCTCGTAGACGTGCCCGTCGACGGACCACTGGATCGAGTTCGGCGCCCAGTCCACCGCGAAGGTGTGGAAGTCGTCGTAGAAGTTCGCCCCGCCCGGCAGGGTGTAGCCCGCGCCGATGCCGGCCGAGCCGGAGTAGCCCGGCCCGTGGATGGTGCCGTGGACGGTGCCGGGTTCGAAGCCGACGTTCTCCATGATGTCGATCTCGCCGCTGTTCGGCCAGCCGACGCTGCCGATGTCGTTGCCGAGCATCCAGAAGGCGGGCCACATGCCCTGACCGCGCGGGATCTTCATCCGGGTCTCGAAGTGGCCGTACGCCTGGGTGAAGGTCTGCGCCGTGGACAGGCGGGCGGAGGTGTACTGGCAGGTCCCGTACCAGCAGGTGTAGTTGCCCGGGTTGTCCTTGCGGGCGGTGATCACCAGGTGGCCCTGGCCGTCGAGCGCGGCGTTGTGCGTGCCGCTCGTGTAGTACTCGCGCTCGTGGTTGTTGACGTTGTCGCCGGTCTCCGGATGCCACTTGCTCGCGTCGACGGCCGCGCCGGCGGGCCCGTCGAAGTCGTCGGTGAAGGTGGCCGTGGCGGCCGCCGCGGCGGGGAGCATCGTGGCGTGGGTGCCGTTGCCGGCGACCACGGTGGCGGCGCCGCCGAGACCGGCGAGCGCGAGGGCCGCCAGGAACAACCGGCCCGTCCTACGTCGGCGGGGTGACGTGGACATTCTTCTCCTCTCGGGTTGGGGACATCAGAGGTCAGCTGGGAAGGGTCCACTGCTGGTTGGCGGCGCCGGTGCAGTCCCAGATCTGCAGCCGGGTGCCGTTGGCCGAGCTCGGGCCCGTGGCGTCGAGGCAGCGGCCCGAGGCCGGGTTGACGAGGGACGACCCCGATCCACGGGTCCACTGCTGGGCGCCGGTGCCGTTGCAGTCGTACAGCTGGACCTGGGTACCGTTCGCGGTGCCGGCGGAGGTGAGGTCCATGCACTTGCCGAGGGCGCGGATCGTTCCGTCCGCTCCGACCGTCCACTGCTGCGCCGCCGTGCCGTTGCAGTCGTAGAGCTGGACGGCCGTGCCGTTCGCGCTGTTCGCCCCGGCCACGTCGACGCACTTGCCGCCGTACCCGGAGATCTGGCCGGTGGCGCCGCCGCCGCTCTGGGTGCCGTTCCAGGTGAAGGTCGCGGTGGTGTGGGCGGGCAGCGAGTAGACGAACGACTGGGCGCCCCAGACGACCTTCACGGACTGGGCGCTGCCGCTGTCGTTGTAGGCGATGAGCGCCTTGGAACCGTCCGGGTTCTGCCAGGCGACGTTCGGCACGGCGGTGTTCGCGGTCGAGGCGATGCGGTACGCGCCGGGCCGTACGAACTTGGTGAGGTGGCCCAGGTCGTAGTACTCGATCGTGTAGTCGACCTGGCCGCTGCGGGAGTCGCCGTTGTGCACGGTGACCAGGCCGGTGCAGGTGCCGCAGCCGCCGTTGTGCGGGCCCATGTTCTGGTCCACGGCGAGGGACCACTTGACGACGCTCTTTCCCCAGTTGCGGGTGTAGTCGACGATGTTGTGCATGTCCTCCTTCTGCTGGTCGCCGATCCACGTGCCGCCGGAGTGCTCGGTGTCGTAGGCGTCCACGGCGGGGTACTTGGCGTGCACGATGCTCTGTTCGGTCACGTCGCCGCCGTAGCCGTGCCAGGCGATCCCGCCGAAGAGCGAGTCGTTCCGGATGGTGGCGTCGTCGACGGTGGGGGCGCCGTAGCCGTCGTAGGTGTCCCAGTTCCAGTCGAGGGCGAGCACCTTGGTGGTGAGGCCCGCCGCGTGCAGGGCGGGCAGCAGGTTCGTCTTGGTGAAGTAGTCCAGGCCCGAGCCGTTCCAGCTCATCGACGGGTAGCCGTTGCAGCAGGTGGGCTCGTTCTGCGCGGTGACGAGGTCGACGTGCACGCCCTGGGCCTCGTACGCCTGGAGGTACTTCACGAAGTACTGGGCGTACGCGCCGTAGTACTGGGCCTGCAGCCAGCCGGGGTTGTTGAAATCGCCGTTGTCCTTCATCCAGGCGGGCGCGCTCCACGGGGTGCCCATGACCGTGAGCGCCGGGTTGAGCTGCCTGGCCTGCTTGGTGAGGGGCACGACGTCGGCCAGGTCGTGCGCGATGGAGAAGTGCGCGAGGCCCGGGTCGGTCTGACCGGCCGGCATGTCGTCGAACGAGTAGCTGTAGCGGGCCAGGTCGGACGCGCCCATCGGGTTGCGCAGGAAGCTCAGCCCGATCCCGGCGGACGGGTCGAACAGCTTCTGCATGACCTGGGTACGGGTGGCGGAGCTGAGCGCGCCGCTGCTGTTCAGCAGCCATGCGGCGGTGTCGGTGAACGACGCGCCGGCGCCGGTGAACCTCTGGTACCTCGTGTTCTCGTCGACGGTGATGGTCTGGGCGGCACTGCCGCCGCTGCCGAAGGTGATCGGCGTCTGCTGCTGCAGGCCGCGGGTGACGTGGCGGCCTCCGGAGTCGTCCGTGGTGGTCAGCCAGATGTTCACGGACTCCCCGGCGGCGCGGGCGGGGGCGGGGCCGGCCAGGAGGGCGGCGAGGGTGATGAGCGCGCAGAGGGCTGTCGTGAGGGACCGTGGCGGGCGCGCGGGGTCGACGCGGTGGAGCACGGTGCTCTCCTTGGGTCCGGAGCGGAGTACGGCTGCCTCCCCGAAGGCACCTGACAGGAAAGCTTCCTGTCAGTTAACTGGGACAATAATCTTCTTAAAACAAGGTGTCAATGAAGTGGTAAGCCCTGGACAACGGGGTGAGGATGCCGGTTGATCCGTTATACCGGCCGCCTGGGCCGCGCCCCCTTATGAGCGTCTTAAGCGCTCCCTAACGCCGCCTGAGGTCGTGCGGTCCCGGCTCCCGTGCCGCTCAATCGCTCGGTGGAGCGGCGTCCCCCGCCTCCAACGCTCCCGGCCGACGGCTCGCGTCCCGAGGCACGGCCGCAGCCTCCAGCAGCGGGACGCTGAGCTCAACGAAAGTGCCGTGGCCGACGGTGCTCTCGATGCTCGCGACGCCGCCTACCTCGCGCAACCGGGTCTGCATCGACTGGCGCAGTCCCAGCCCCTGTCGCGCGGTCGCCGTGTCGAAGCCGCAGCCGTGATCGAGCACGGACAGCGTCAGCCGGTCCGCGGTCACATTGACGCGCATCAACGCGGACCCGGCCCCGGAGTGCTTGGCGACGTTGTTCAACGCCTCCCCGGCCGCCTCCACCAGGGCGCGCACCGCGTCATCGCCAAGGCGCGTTCGCGCGTCACCGAAGTCGCGCAGCCGGGTGCCGTTGAACTCCACCTGCAGCCCCATCAGCGCCTTGTCCCGGATCAGCCGCTGGAGCCCGACCGCGAGATCGTCCGGTTCGCCGGGCCCGAAGCCTTCGACCAGGCTCCGCAACCAGGCCGCCTCGGCACGGATGTGGGCCCGAAAACCGGAATCGGCGATCCAATCTCCGCGGGCCAGTGTCTCCAGAGTCTGCAGCACGTGGTCGTGCAGCATCCGGGCGTGCCGCAACCGCTCCTGCTCCGCGGCGAGAGTGGCCGCCCGTGCCACCGCCTGCGCCCCCACCTCATCGAGACGGACGCCCGCGCGCCGGAGATAGGCGGCGACCGCCCAGGCGACCACGGTGTTCGCGAAATAGGCCCCGGTGTTCGGAACCGCGTTCCACCCGGGGTCATGGTGCAGGCCGACCGCGGCCGCGACATAGGTGACGGCCAAGACGACGGTGAGCCCTAAGACCTGGTCGAGCCGTCTGCAGGCGAGGCCGATCCCGACGGCGCCGACCATGCTGAACGGGTACATGAAGTAGACCCACGTATGCCCATAGGCCGAGGCGGTCAGCGCGGCTCCCACGATCAGGCCCGCCGCGTTGAACACGGTGTCAGCGGCGATCATCCAGGGGACGAGGCGGCGGCGGCGCAGCATGACCGCGGCGAGGACGGCGCTCTCCAGTGACACCGCCGCCACCAGGCCGAGGACCCCGGCCGGATGACGGTACCGGGGCATGTCGAGAGCGAGCGCGACGGCGAGTTGCACGAGACCGAACAGGCGGTACAGCATCGCTGCGCGGACGAGGACCCGTTCGGCCTGCGTCGCGCCGGATCCGTGGGCGCCGAGCTCGCCGCGGTCCACGGCCGGCCCTCGGGTCATACCGGGCCGCTGGGCCGCCGTCGCTCCAGCGCGGCGCGGGTCAGCTCCGCCTTGTTGCCGACCTGCAGCTTCGTTCGTACCCGCTCGATGTACGTGTCCACGGTCGCCTTGCTCACCCCCATACGCGTGGCCACCTGCGCGTGAGTGAAGCCGTTGGCGATCAGCCCCAGCGCCTCCTCCTCCCTGGCCGACAGCTGGGGCGGCCCGGACGGGGAGGGGCCGGGGGCGGACGGCCGGGCGAGTTCCCCGTGCAGGATGTCCGCGAGTCGCGGCGAGAGGGCGAACCCCCCTGCCGCGACGGTCTCGACGGCGGCGACGAACACCTCGGGGCCGGACTGCTTCGTCACGTATCCCGCGGCGCCCGCGCGCACCGCCCCCACGACGTCCGCCGGGCTGCCCGACGCCGACATCACCAGCACCCTGGTCTGCCGGGAGAGCTCCGCCACCGCGTCGAGGCACGGCATTCCGCCGTCGTGGTAGAGGTCCAGCACGACCACATCGGGCCGTCCCTCCTCGCCGTGGCCGCTCAGCGCGCCGGACAGCTCCCCCGCCGAGGCACAAGAGGCCACGACGCCGATGCGCCCGCTCTCGACGAGGATCTGGCTGACACCCCGTCGAGCGATGGGGTGATCGTCGATGACGGCCACCTTGATCATCCCGGGCTCCAACGGCTGCACGGCGCGCTCCTACCGGCCTCTCAGTGTCGTGTGTCGAACTCTGTTTGGGAAGGCCCCGTCAGAAAGGAGGTCGGTCGAAAGCACCACAACGGTGCAGGGCATTCACGCTTTTCCCGAGTCCGGCGATTACCCGTCATGACAGAGACCGCCCCGCAGAAGCAGGGTGTGGGCATGACCAACACAGGAAGTGGTAAGCCCCGGCTGCGGCAACGTCTCGCCGCTTGCTGGGTGGCGGTCTGCATGGCGGCCGCCGGTCTGGTGGGGTTCGGCGCGACCGCGGCCCATGCCTACGGCACCGGAATGGCGTGTGTCTTCATCCAGCCGCAGGGCGCGAAGTTCGCCGGCCTGAACTTTGGCCACATTGCGTGGGGGTACCAGACGGGGACATCCACGTGGGCTTACGGGTCGACCGAGAATCCCAACGGGAAGACTGAGATCGACGCTCCGGGCTACAACGGCGCGTGGACGGCGTCGGGGAGCTGGGGCCAGATGCTCAGCGCCTTCACCCTGCAGTCGCGCTATCCCTCCCACTCGGTGAACTCGCAGAGCAACTCCCCTCATCCCAGCGCCCCCTACACGAAGTACAAGTGCGAGTCCGTGGCGAATACGAACGTCACGAAGGCCAACGCGGCGGCCAAGGCGAACATCACGGCCGGATACAAGATCGCAACGAACGACTGCCTGACCGCCGTCATCCGGGTACTCCAGGAATTCAACGCGCAGAACCTGCCGTCCCGGCTTTCGTACCCGAGCCCGAACACCTGGTACGACGCCCTGGATTCGAACCACTGGAACTACGTGACCGGGCAACTCGGCGAGACCTGGAACAACTACAACTCGGGCATGTACCTGGACATCACCGGCCCCAGCACGAACAACGGCAGCAAGGTCCATCAGTGGACCTGGACCGGCGCCGACAACCAGTGGTGGTTCCGGTACGACTCGAACTACGGCAACGTCTTCACCCGGTACGGCTCGAACAAGTGCATGGGGGTCTCCGGATCCAGCCGCAGCGCCGGAGCACCGGTGGTGGAGTGGGACTGCAACGGCAGCTCGGACCAGCAATGGATCTACATCCCCACCGGCGGCTACGCGAACGGGTGGCCCCTGTACAACATCATCAACCTCAACTCCCAGCAGTGCCTCGGCGTCACCGGTGGAAGCAAGGCGCTCGGCGCGCAGGTCGTCCAGTGGCCGTGCAACGGCCACCCGGACCAGGAGTGGTACTGATCGGTGACGGCCGCGCCCATGGCGAGCGCGTCCAGGCGATGACGGACCCGGCGTAGCGATCAGCGGTCCCGTACACGGGGGTCGTGCGAAGAGCCCGGGCTGGTCGACTCCAGCCCGGGCCCTTCGGCGCGTCGCGCGACTACCAGGCTCGCTTGACGCACCACTTCCATGGCGGTACCACCGAGACCATGTACGCCGAGGAACGACAGCAGGAGATCCTCCGTCGCACCCGCGAGGCCGGCCGGGTCGACGTCATGACGCTCGCGGAGGACTTCGGCGTCACGATGGAGACGATCCGCCGGGACCTCACCGTCCTCGAACGCGCCGGCGCGCTGCGCCGCGTGCACGGCGGCGCGATCCCCGTCGAGCGCCTGGGCTTCGAACCCGCGCTCGCGGCCCGCGACACGGTGATGACCGCCGAGAAGGAGCGCATCGCCAAGGCCGCCCTCGCCGAGCTGCCGGCGGACGGATCGATCATCATCGACGCGGGCTCGACGACGGGGCGCCTCGTCCAGGTGCTGCCGAGCGACCGGGAGCTGACCGTCATCACCAACTCCCCTCCCCTGGCGACCGTCCTCGCGACCCGGTCCAACCTCAGCGTGATCATGCTGGGCGGCCGGGTCCGCGGGCGCACCCTCGCCACGGTCGACGACTGGGCGATGCGGCCGCTCGACCGGCTCCGCGTCGACGTGGCGTTCATGGGGACGAACGGCTGCTCCGTCGAGGCCGGGCTGACCACGCCGGACGCGGCCGAGGCCGCGATGAAGGAGTCGATGATGAAGGCCGCGCGGCGCACGGTCGTCCTCGTCGACCACACGAAGGTCGGGAACGACTACCTCGCACGCTTCGCCGCGCTGTCCCAGGTCAGCGTCCTGATCACGGACACCGGCCTGGACGCCGGACTCGCCGCGGACCTCGCCGCGGAAGGCCCCGAGGTCGTCCGCGTCTGACGCCGGGTCGCGCGCGTCTGACGCGAGGAATGCCCCCGCCGTCGGCGGGGGCATTCCTCTTGTTCCGTTAGAACACGGCTGGTTCCGTCAGAGCACGGCGGCGCGGGCCTCGGCGGCGTCGGCGGCGTCGAGCGCGCACCGGGCCAGTTCCTCGCACTCGGCGCGGTCGCACGCGGCCAGGCGGGCGCGTACGGCCGGAACGCAGCGTGCGCTCATCGACAGCTTCGTCACCCCCAGGCCCACGAGCACGGGCGCGAGGGCCGGGTCCGCGGCGGCCTCGCCGCACACGCCCACGGAGCGGCCACTGCGCCGGCCCGCGTCCGCGCAGGCCGCGATGAGCTGCAGCAGCGCCGGTTGCCACGGATCGAGCAGGTCGGCCAGGGCGCCCGACTGCCGGTCGGCGGCGAGGGTGTACTGGCTGAGGTCGTTCGTCCCGATGCTGAGGAAGTCCGCGACCTGGAGCAGACGCTCGGCCCGCAGCGCGGCGGCCGGCACCTCGACCATGACACCCGCCGTGCGCAGGCCGAACGCCCGTGCCCGGTCGACGAACGCGGCCGCCTCCACGGGCGTCGCGACCATGGGCGCCATGACCCAGACGTCCGCGGTCGCCTTCTCCGCGGCCCGCGCGACGGCCTCCAGCTGGGTGTCGAGGATGTCGGGCCGGTCACGGGAGATCCGCAGGCCGCGCACGCCGAGCGCGGGGTTCGGCTCCTCGGGGAGGCCGAGGAACGGCAGCGGCTTGTCGGCGCCGGCGTCCAGCGTCCGTACGACGACCGTGCCCTCGGGGAACAGCGCGAACGCCTCGGCGTACGCGGCGACCTGCTCCTCCAGACCCGGCGCGTCCTTGCGGTCGAGGAAGAGGAACTCGGTGCGGAACAGTCCCACCCCGGCGACCCCGTCCAGGTCCGCTCCCCGCAGGTCGGCCGCGGACCCGATGTTGACCATGAGGTCGACGGGGTGCCCGTCGGCCGTACGGCCGGGACCGCGCCCGGCGGCGAGCCGGCTCCGCTCCTCGGCGGCCCGCGCGCGCACGTCGGCCGCCTCGTCGTCGCCGACGCCCGTACGGACCTGACCGCTCGTGCCGTCCACGGCCACGACCGTGCCGTCCGTGACGTCGAGGATCCCGGCGCAGCCGACGACGGCGGGCAGGCCGAGCGCCCGCGCGAGGATCGCGGTGTGGCTGGTCGGCCCGCCGCGCTCGGTGACCAGGGCCAGGACGGTGCCCGTGTCGAGGCCGACCGTGTCGGCGGGCGCGAGGTCGTCCGCGACCAGGACGAACGGGTGCCCGGGTGACGGCAGGCCCGGCATGGGCCGGCCGAGCGCCGCGGCGATCGCCCGGTGCGCGATGTCGTCGAGGTCGGCCGCGCGTTCGCCGAGGTACCCGCCGAGGGACGCGAGCAGCTCGCGGTGCCGGTCGAACGTGGCGCGCAGGGCGTGCGCGGCGTCCTCCCCGGCGCGTACGCGCTCGGCGACCCCCTCCCGCAGGGTCGGATCGGCGGCGATCATCGCCTGCGCGGACAGGATGTCCCGCGCCTCCCCCTCGGCCGCCTCGGAACGGGCCCGCAGGTCGGCCTCGGTGGCCTCCAGGGCCCGTACGGCGTCGGCGAGCTCGCTTTCGGTGTCGGCGACGGGGCGGGGGGCCGGCAGGTCCGGCGGGGCCGCCATCCGGGCCACCGGCCCGGCGGCGAGACCGGGACCGACCCCGATGCCCCGGAGAGCCCGCGCCGGGGCGTCGAGGTCAGGCATCCGCCGGTTCCTCGGCGTCCAGGTCGCGGGCGAGCAGGGCGGCGAGGGCGTCGAGGGCCGCGTCGGCCCCCGGCCCGTCGGCCTCCAGGGTGACCTCGGTGCCGTGCCCGACGCCGAGGGACAGCACCGACAGCATGCTGGCGGCCGGCACGGCCGGGCCGTCGCCGACGCGGATGCGCACGGGCGTCTCCTGGTCTGCGGCGACCTTGACGAACAGGGCCGCGGGCCTCGCGTGCAGGCCGGTGCGCGCGGCGACGGCCACGGTACGTGTGGGCATGTGCACTCCCTCGTCAGGGCTCGATGGTGACCTTGATCGCGATACCGCGGGACACGATGTCGATGCCCTCGAGGACGTCGGCCAGCGGCAGGTGGTGGGTGATCAGATCGGCGACGGGCACCGCGCCCGAGGCGATGAGATCGAGGGCGCGGGCGTTGTGGGCCGGGCTGGACCCGTTCGCGCCCACGATCGTCAGCTCCCGGTAGTGCACGAGGTTGGAGTCGCAGGCGATGACCGGGTTGTCCTTGGGCAGCCCGCCGAAGAAGCTGATCCGGCCCTGGCGCGCGGCCATCTGCAGCGCCTGCTCCTGCGCGGCCCCGGAGGCGGCGGCGGTGATGACGACGTCCGCACCCCGGCCGTTCGTCAGCTTCAGCACCTGGTCCACGACGTCCGCGCCGGTGAGCGCGGCGTCGGGGTTCACGCGCTCGGCCGACATGGCCAGCCGCTCGGCGTTGAGGTCGACGAGGAAGACCCGCGCAGCACCGCGCGAGCGGGCCAGCCGGACGTGCAGGCAGCCGATCGGCCCGGCGCCCATGACCACGACGTCGTCGCCCTCGCCGACGCGGGCGAGCTCCTGGCCGTTGAGCACGCACGCAAGCGGCTCGGCCACCGACGCCTCGGCGAAGCCGACGCCGTCGGGGATGCGGTTCAGGCCGTCGACGGCGAGCACCTTGGCGGGCACGATCGTGTACTCGGCGAACCCGCCGTCGTAGTGGTAGCCCATCGACTCCTGGTTCGGGCAGACCGTGCGGTGGCCCCGGCGGCACTCCTCGCACTGCCCGCACGGGATCGCGGCGATCACCTGCACCCGGTCGCCCGGGGCCCAGCCGGTCACGCCCTCGCCGAGCTCGGCGACCTCACCGGCGATCTCGTGGCCCATGACGCGGGGCGGCCGGATGTGGTGGTGGCCGTGCTTGAAGATCTTGACGTCCGTGCCGCAGGTCGAGCAGTTGCGCACCCGGATCTTGACCTCACCCGGTCCGGGGGACGGCTCGGGCGCCTCTTCGAGGCGGATGTCCCCGGGCGCGTGGAAACGGGCGACCTTCACTGAGTGACCTCCTCTGTGTCCGGCTGCAGCAGCCGGATCACTTCATCGACATCGGTGCTCTCCCGGAGGGCGCGGGCCTTGTCCGGGTCGAGCAGGATCTGGGCGAGCTCCGACAGCAGCCGCACGTGCCCGTCGCCCTTGGCCGCGATGCCGACGCACAGGACGACGTGGTTGCCGTCCCAGTCGACACCGCCGGGGAAGCGCAGGACGCACAGCGCGTCGTGGCGTACGGCGTCCTTGCCGGCGAGCGTGCCGTGCGGGATGGCGACGCCCTCGCCGACGTAGGTCGAGATCGAGCGCTCGCGTTCGACCATGGCCTCGACGTACGTCGCGTCGACGGCGCCGACGTCGAGCAGCGTCCGCCCGCACTGGCGGATCGCGTCGTCGCGGTCGGCCGCCGTCGCGTCGAGGCGTACGGCCGCGCGATCGAGCAGGTCAGGCACTGATCTCGCTCCCGTCCTTGATCGCCTTCACGAGGCGCGTCACGGCCGGGTCGCCGATGAACACCTGGAACGTGACGATCGGCTTGTCCGGCGCGCCGGCCTTCGCCCGCGCGCCGAGCCCGGCGTGGCAGACGACGACGTCGGCGTCGGCGGGGATCGAGTTGACCGGGGTGTGCTCCACCGTGACCGCGTTCTTCTTCAGCTCCTTGCGGAGCTGGCTGGCGAGCATGACGCTGCTGCCCATGCCCGCGTCGCAGGCCACGACCAGCTTCTTGACGTCCTTGCCGTTCATTCGCGTCACGCTCCCTGGGGTTCGGGGTGAGTGGTGGGCTGCGCCGTCTCCTGCGGCACCTCGTCCATGATCGCGGCCTCCGTCTCCGCCTCCGCCTTGGCCTCCTTCTCGGCGAACCGGCCGAAGCCGAGGAGCAGAGAGCCGACGGCGAACGACACTCCCGCGGCGACCAGCACGCCCGCGAAGACGCCGAACCAGCTGCCCTTCGGGGTCTCCGCCGCGTACGCGAAGATGCTGCCCGGCGACGGCGTGGCGACCAGGCCCGCGCCGGTGACCATGAACGTCCCGATGCCCGCGGCGCCGCCCGCGATGGAGGCGAGGATCATCCGCGGCTTCATCAGGATGTACGGGAAGTAGATCTCGTGGATTCCGCCGAGGAACTGGATGATGATCGCGGCGGGCACGCTGGGCCGCAGCGTCTTCGGGCCGAACAGCAGGTAGGCGACGAGCACGCCCAGGCCGGGGCCGGGGTTGGACTCCAGCATGAACAGGATCGACTTGCCGTGCCGGGCCGCCTCCGCGACGCCGAGCGGGCCGAGGACGCCGTGGTTGACGGCGTTGTTGAGGAACAGCACCTTCGCCGGTTCGATCAGCACGGACGCGAGTGGCAGCAGGTGGTGGTGGATCAGCCACGTGACGCCGTGGCCGGCCGCGGTCGTGACGTTCCGTACGACGGGGGCGACGCCCCAGACCCCGAACAGGGCCGCGGCACCGCCGATGATCCCGGCGGTGAAGTTGTCCACCAGCATCTCGAAGCCGGCCCTGGTCCGCTCGGCGGTGAACTCGTCGACCTTCTTCAGGACGTACGCCGCGAGCGGGCCGAGGATCATCGCGCCGAGGAACATCGGGATCTTGGCGCCGACGACGACGCCGACGGTCGCGACCGCGCCCACCACGGCGCCGCGCTGGCCGTGCACCATACGCCCGCCGGTGTAGCCGATGAGCACCGGGAGCAGCAGTGTGATGATCGGGTCGACGAGGGCCGCGAACTGCTTGTCGGGCAGCCAGCCGGTCGGGATGAACAGCGCGGTGATCAGGCCCCAGGCGATGAAGGCCCCGATGTTCGGCATCACCATGCCGGCCAGGTATCCGCCCAGGCGCTGGATCTGGGCCTTGACGCCGGTCCCGGTGACGGTGGGGGTGTACGCAGTGGCCATGAAGGGCTCCTAGTGATCTGCGTGACGTGAATCAGGCGATGAGCGACCGGCCGAGGTCCGGACGCGTGTGGATGCGGACGATGTCGCGCCGGATGTCCTCCGGGCGCGGCATCCGGCTGGCGGGCAGAGAGACCGCGGCGGCCCCCCATGCCAGCCCTTCGGCGAGTGCCGGAGCCCCCCGTGCCCCGGCCGCCAGGAACCCGGCGAGCAGCGCGTCGCCCGCGCCCACGGTGCTCCGCGGCACGGCGACCGGCGCCTCGCCGATCGTGACTCCCTCCTCTTCCACCAGTACGGCGCCGTCCGCGCCGAGACTCGCGAGCACGGTCCCGGCGCCGCGGTCCCGCAGCTCCTCCGCCGCCTCGATGACGTCGCCGACGCTGTCGACGGGACGGCCGACCGCCTCGGCCAGCTCCTCGCGGTTGGGCTTGACCAGGCACGGCCCCGCCTCGACGGCTTCCAGGAGCGCCGGACCGCTCGTGTCCACGGCGACCCGGACACCGGAGGCGGTGAAGAACTCGCACAGCCGGGCGTAGATGCCGGTCGGCACGCCCGGCGGCACACTGCCGCAGGTCACGACCCAGCTGGCGCCCTCGATCTCGGCGAGGACCCGGTCGGCGACGGCGTCGAGCTCCTCGCGAGACAGGGGTTCGCCCGGCTCGTTGAGCTTGGTCACCATGCCGTCGGGTTCGACGATCGTGACGTTCGAACGGGTCCGGCCCGTGACCGGTACGGCGCCCAGCGGGATCCCGTCCGCCTCCAGCAGGTGGACGAGCTGGTCGCCGTCCGCCCCGCCGACGGTCACCACCGCGACCGACGGCACCTGGTTGGCCAGCAGCGCGCGGGAGACGTTCACCCCCTTGCCGCCCGGGTCGAGCCGCACGGAGGTGGCACGGATCACCGCGCCCTGGACGAGACGGTCGACCTCGATCGTGCGGTCCAGGCTCGGGTTGAGCGTCAGCGTGACGATCACGTGTTGGTTCACCGCCGTTTCGTCTGTGTTTCCATTTGTTTACGCCCACCTACGTGGGGCCGTCAAGAGGTAAGCGGGAATAAGGACAGACGAAAAAAGCCGCCTCCCTCCGTACGGAGGAAGGCGGCCGAACACCGGGGGCCGGACGCCGGCGGCTACCAGTCGCCGGGGAGGCGGCCGCCGTACCAGCGTTCGATGAGCTGGCGGGCGATCGAGACCCGGCCGGGCAGCAGGATCTCCCCCGCCTCCGTCGCGGCCTTCAGCTCCTCGCGGGTGTACCACCGGGCGTTGCGGATCTCCTCCTCATCGGCGTGCAGCTCCTGCCCGGGATCCGCCGTCGCGACGAAGCCGAGCATGAGGCTGCGCGGCAGCGGCCACGGCTGACTGCCGAGATACCGGCAGTCGCGCACGGTGATGCCGACCTCCTCGTGCACCTCACGCGCGACCGCCTGCTCCAGGGACTCCCCGGGCTCGACGAACCCGGCGAGGATCGACACGCGGTTCTCCGGCCACCGGAACCCGCTGGCCAGCAGGATCCGCTCACCGTCGTGCACCAGCATGATCACGGCCGGGTCCGTGCGCGGGAAGTGCTCCGAGCCGTCCACCGTGCAGATCCGGGTGTGCCCCGCCGACGCGAGGGTCGTCAGGGCGCCGCAGCGCGGGCAGTGGGTGTGCGTCGCGTGCCAGTTCTGCAGACCGACGGCCTGGGTGAGCAGCCCGGCGTCGCGATCGCTCAGCGCGGCCCCGACCGTCCGCAGGTCACCGGGCTCCGTGCCCTCGACCGCGGGCAGCGGGGCGGACACCGCGAAGTAGGCGACCCCGTCCTCGTCGGCGCCGAGGAGGTACCGCTCGCCCTCCGGGGCCTCCTCCCGGCCCAGCAGCACGAGGGCGGGGCCGGGCCGGACCAGCGCCTTTCCCCGCTCGACCACCAGGACACGGGTGCGCGGGTCGTCCCACGCCGAGGCCAGCCAGGCCTCGTCGCGGCGGCGCTCCCCCATCCGGTCGAGCGTGCCGCGGGAGAGCGCCAGCCAGTCCAGCGCCTCGTAGGCTTCCGTCACGTCAGGCCCTTTCCAGAGGCTCGCAGCGTCTACAGACTCTTCTACCGGCTCGCGCCTACAATCCGGCGGCGAACTCGTCCCAGAGGTACGCGGCGGTCTCCGCGCCCTTGAGCAGCAGCGGCATGTCGACCTTCTCGTTCGGCGCGTGGATCTGGTCCTCGTCCAGCCCGACGCCGAGGAACACGAGCGGCGCCTCCAGGATGTCGGTCAGGTCGGCCTCCGGGCCGCTGCCGCCCTCGCGGGTGAACAGGACCTCGGTGTCGAAGGCCTTCTCCATCGCGCGCTTGGCGGCCTGCACGCCCGGCGAGTCGATCGGCGAGAAGCACGGCCGGACGCCGGGGCCGGGGATCCGGACCTCCGCGCGGATGCCCGGCGGCGTCCGCTCGGCGACGTACTTGCGGACCGCGTCCTGCACCTGCTCCGGCTCCTGCCCGGCGACGAGCCGGAACGACAGCTTGGCGTGCGCCTCACGCGGCACGATCGTCTTGCCGCCGGGACCGGTGTGGCCGCCCCACATCCCGTTGACCTCGGCGGTCGGCCGCGCCCAGACACGCTCCAGTGTGGTGAAGCCCTCCTCGCCGTACGCGGCGCCGCTCTCCCCGGCCGTCTCGAGCCACTTCTCCTCGTCGAAGGGGAACTTGGCGAACATCGCCCGCTCCTCCTCCGTCAGCTCCACGATCCCGTCGTAGAAGCCGTCGAGCGTGACCCGGCCCCGCTCGTCGTGCAGACCGGCGAGCAGCTCCGCCATGGCGTGCAGCGGGTTGGGCACCGCGCCGCCGAACGAGCCGGAGTGCAGGTCGATCGACGGGCCGTACAGCGAGATCTCCGCCTCGGTCAGCCCGCGCATGCCGGTGCACATCGACGGCACGTCGGCCGCCCACATCGTCGTGTCGCTGACGACGATCGCGTCGCAGGCCAGGCGGTCCTTGTTGGCCCGCAGGAGGTCGGCGAAGTGCGGCGAGCCGGACTCCTCCTCGCCCTCGATCAGCATCTTGACGGTGACCGGCGGGGCGGTGCGGCCGCTCGCCGCGAGGTTCGCCTTCAGGCCGAGCGTGTGGAAGAACACCTGGCCCTTGTCGTCGGACGCGCCACGGCCGATGAGCTGCTCGCCCTTCTCGAACGGCACGAACGGCGCGGTCTCCCACTCGTCGAGGGGCTCGACCGGCTGGACGTCATGGTGCCCGTACACGACCACTCTCGGCGCGGCCGGATCCTCGGCCGGCCACTCGGCGAACACCGCGGGCAGACCGTCGGTCTCCCAGATCTCCACGGTGGGGAAGCCGGTCTCGCGCAGGTGCGCGGCCAGCCACTCCGCGGAGCGCCGTACGTCGTCGCGCCGTCCGGGATCGCCGGAGATCGACGGAATGGCCAGCCACTCCTTCAGCGCGTCGAAGAACCCGCTCGCGTTGGCATCGATGTAGTCGCGTACGTCCATGAGCAGCCTTCTCACAGGGGAAACATCCTCTGGCACTCTAGTCCGATGACCGTGCTCATCGATCGCCCCCTGTGGCCCGCCCGTGGTCGGCTCTGGTCGCACATGGTCAGCGACGCCTCGTACGAGGAACTGCACGCGTTCGCCGACCGGCTCGGCGTGCCGCGCCGGGCGTTCGACCGGGACCACTACGACGTGCCGGCGGAGGTGTACGACGCGGCGGTCGCCCTGGGCGCGGACCCGGTCGGCTCCCAGGAGCTGGTCGCCCGCCTGACGGCGGCCGGCCTCCGCCGCCGCAAGCGCTCACGCCCGCAGCGGTCAACGGCACGCCCCATCACCGCCGAGGATCGTCGTCGCTGACGGCACCACGATCCTCGGCACTACCGCGGCATCCTCAACCGTTCAGGGCCGCTCACCGTGGCCAGTTGGCGCCGCCCAGGAGCATCAGTTCCGTCTCCAGGTTGTGGCGGGCGGTCGGCTCCCAGCGTTCGCGGGCCGAGGCCGTACGGAACAAGGACGGGGCGTTCAGCAGGGTGCGCAGGATGTCGGCGCGGCCCTGCCGGAACACCTCGTCCGGGACCTCGGCGTACTCCTCGCGCACGGCGGCGGCGTACGCGGCGTAGCGCTCCGGGTCGGCGGCCAGGATGGCCAGGTCCGCGTCGCTCAGGACGGCGGCGTTGCGGTCTCCCGGCTCCGGGTCGTGCGCCGCGGTCATCCGGACCAGCCGGGCGACCTCCGCGACGGTCTCGGGCGGCAGGTCGGTGTCGGCCAGCATCCGCTCGGCGAGGACGGCGCTGCGCTCCTCGTTGTCGGCACGCAGCGGCTGGTAGACGGCATCGTGGAACCACGCCGCCAGGCGCACCGCCTCCACGTCGTCGGCCTCGCCGGCCAGCTCGTCGATCCGGTCGAGGACCTCGGCGAGGTGGGCGGCGTCATGGTAGCGGCGGTGCGGCTCCTCGTAGCGGCGGATCAGCTCGGCGCCGAGGACCTCCGGACCGGGCCACCGGGCGAGCAGGCTCATCAGAGGGCCCTCGCGGTCCAGCGCCCGCCGGTCTTGTCGATGGTGATGGGGTGGTCGAAGCAGGCGCTGATCCGTTCGGTGGTCAGCACGTCGTCGGCGGCGCCCGAGGCCAGCACCTTGCCCTGGCGCAGCAGGATCGCGTGGGTGGTGCTGGCGGGCAGCTCCTCCAGGTGGTGCGTGACGAGGACGCTGGTCAGCGACGGCTGGGCGCGGCGGAGCTGGTCGATGGCGGACAGCAGCTGCTCGCGGGCGGCGACGTCCAGGCCGGTGGCTGGCTCGTCGAGCAGGAGAAGGCGCGGCCGGGGCATGAGGGCCCGGGCGATGAGCGTACGCCCGCGTTCGCCGTGCGAGAGGGTCGGCCACCGGGCGTCACGGCGGTGGCCGAGGCCGAGCAGCTCGATGAGCTCCTCGGCGTGGTCCATCTGTTCGGGCGTGGGCTTCCAGTGCGGCACCAGCTCGATCGAGCCGGTCGCGCCGGTGAGCACGACCTCGTGCACCATGCGGCCGGACCGCAGCGGGTGGTGCGGGTTGACGTGGCCGATCCCGGCGCGCAGGTCGCGGACGTCGACCCGGCCGAGCCGGTGGCCGAGGATCTCCACCTGCCCGCTCGTCGGGTGCTGGTAGGCGCCGACGAGGCTGAGGAGCGTGGACTTTCCGGCGCCGTTCGCGCCGAGCAGCGCCCAGTGCTCGCCCTCGCGGACGGTGAGTGACACGTCGTCGAGCAGCGCCCGGCCGTCCCGGACGAAGCGCACGTCTTCCACACGCAGTACAGGAGTCATCGCCAGACGAGCGTACGGCACCCCGCGGCGCGCCGTGGGCGCGGTCGGGCGCGCGGCGCGCGGCGCACGGGGAGCGCGGCTTCGTCTGGGTCCGCGCACGACACACGGGGCACGGCTGTTGCGTCCGGCGGCCGGTCACGCCACTATGGTCACTCGCAACTTAGGTAAGCCTAACCTGACCCCACGGGAGACTCGTGCGGCTCTACATCGTCGCGGGCAAGCGGACCGACTCCGTGACCCACGGCTTCCTGCCCGCGGCCGCCTCGCTCGGCCTCGACGTGACGTTGCTCACCGACCGGCCGTGGCCGGAGGAGACGGTCCAGTGCGACGTCACCGACTTCCGGGCGATCATCGACGAGATCTCCCGGCGCGAGGCCCCCGCGGCGATCTTCTCCAACAGCGACCACCTGCAGGCGCCCACCGCGCTGGCCGCCGCGTACTTCGGGCTGCCGGGCAAGGACTGGCGGGCCGCGCTGCGGACCAAGAACAAGGCGCTCATGCGCCGCGCGCTGGGCGGCGTCTTCGCGGTCGAACTCCTGCCCGGTCAGGAGTCGCCCGCCCTCGCCGACGCGCCGTACCCGCTGGTCGTCAAGCCGCGCGAGGGCGTCGCCAGCGAGGACGTCTTCCTCGTACGGGACGCGGCCGAGCTCGCCGCACGCTGCCGCGAGATCTGGTCGCGGCGGCCGGGCGCCCTCGTCGCCGAGGAGTACCTCCCCGGCGACCTGCACACCCTGGAGACGCTGAACGGCCGCGTCCTCGGCTCCTTCCGCACGACGCTGTCCCCACCGCCGCACTTCGTCGAGGAGCGTCTGGACTGGGCGCCGCCGCCCTGCGCCGACCAGGTCCTGGACGCGCTGGAACGGCTCGGGGTCGGGTTCGGCGCCTGCCACACCGAGTACCTCGTGCACGAGGGCCGCGCGCGCCTCGTCGAGGTGAACTACCGGATCATCGGCGACCACTGCGACTTCCTGCTCGGCGAACTCCTCGGCGTGCCGATCTTCGAGTGGGTCCTCCGCGCCCACCTCGGAGAGCCGCTGCCGGAGCCGCCGGCCGCCACCGGTCACGCGGCGGTCGACTCGGTGCTCGCCGACCGCTCCGGCACGCTGACCGCCGCGCCGGAGCGCCACGAGTACGCGGACGAGGGCGTCCGGGTCGCCTACTGGCCGGTCCGCTCGGCCGGGGACGTCATCGCCCTCACCCGGACGAACCGCGACTACCTCGGCACGGTCCGCGCCATCGGCCCGGACACGGCCCGTGTCGACGCCGCGATCCGGCGGTTCCGCGCGCGGAACCGCTGGGAGATCACCCCGTGAGCCGCACGCCGGCCCTCGCCTCCCCGCGGCTGGACGAGGCGTACCTCGCCGCGCGGGTCCTCGACGCCCTGCTGCGCGAGGACTACGGCGGGCTGTCCCGCCACGTCGACGGCGACCGGCTGACCCTGCCCGGCGGCCGGGTCGTCGCACTCGCGTCACGGGACGGCGGGTGGGGACGGTATCCGGGGTTCCTCGCCGAGCGGGTCCTGGCGGACACCGTCGGGCTGGAGGAGGTGCTCGGCGTCGTACGGGCGCTGGCCGACCCGCGTGACGCCGTCGCGGCGTTCGACCGCGAGTGCCGGGAGACGCTGCGCGCGCTGCGCCTCCATGAGGCGGTACGCCCGCGGCCGTCCGGCCCCACCCGGTACGACGCCCTCGCCGCCGCGCTGGACCACCCCGTCTATCCGACCGCGCGGTGCCGCCTGGGCCTGGACGAGCGGGACCTGCTGGCGTACGCGCCCGAGTTCGGGCCGTCGTTCCCGCTCGCGTGGACCGGCGTGCGCGGATCCCACCGCCACGGCGACCGCCCCGCCTGGTGGCCCGACCCCGGCGACCTCGGACTGCCCGCCGGGCACGACGTGTTCCCCGTGCATCCGCTGACCGCACGCCTGGTCCCCACCGTGCCCGGCCCGGCCGTGACCGTACGGCCGACGCTGTCGATGCGGACGGTCGCGATCGACGCCCGCGAACACCTGAAGCTCCCGCTGCCGACCAGCACGCTCGGCCTGCGCAACCGCAGGGTGATCGTCCCCGGCACGCTCTCCGACGGCGCGCTCGTCGAGCGCCTGCTGCGCGCGATCGTCGAACGGGAGCGCGTCCCGGTGCTGCTCGCCGACGAGCAGACGTACGGCCACGCGGACGACCCGCTGCTCGGGTACCTCGTGCGCCGGCTGCCGGCCGACGGCGTCCCGGTCGCGGCGCTGCTCGCGCGGACGCCGGAGGGGCCGTACGTCATCGAGGAGCTGACCGACGACGTCGCGGCGTTCTTCGGGGCGTACCTCGCCGTGCTGTTCGACTGGAACGTCCTGCTCGCCGCGCGCTACGGCATCGCGCTGGAGGCCCACCAGCAGAACGTCTCGATCGTTCCCGGCGACCCACCGCACCTGATGATCAAAGACAACGACGGGGCGCTCATCGACCTGGGACGGCTCGCCCGCGCGCTCGGCCGGGCGCCGGACGCCGCGGAGTTCGCCGACCCACGCCTCGTCACGACCGACCCGGAGGCCCTGGCCCGGGTGTTCGTCACGATCACGGTGCACCTGTGCGCCGGGGCGCTCGCCTTCGGGCTCGCCGAACGCGGGCTCCTCGGCCTGGACACGGGACTGGGCCTCGTCCGCGACCGGCTCGACGCCGCGCTCGACGCGTACGACGACGGGTTCCTGCGGGCGCGCACCCTCGACGCCGACCGGCTGCCCGTCAAGGCCATGGTCACCGCCGGGACGCTGGTCGACAAGCAGCGCACCGGCGCCCAGGACATCAACAAGCATTACGGCCCGCCCGGCCCGAACTACCTCAAGAGGTCGACCACGTGACATCCCTCGCCCGGACCGAGCCCCCTCCCGAGGTCGGCCACGTGAGGTCCCGCGCCCCCTTCGCCGGAGGACGGGTCGACCCGGACGCGGCCACGGCCCTCGCCCTGCTGAACTGCGCGGTACGCGAGCTGTGCGCGCCCGAGCAGCAGGTACGGGTCGCCGACGGGCACCTCGTGGCCCGGCTGCCGCGCGTCGGCGTCACGCTGCGCGCCCGCCTGCGCCGCCCGCCGCTGATGAGCCCCCGGCTGGCCGGGCCGATCGAGGAACACCGCGGCGGCTGGACGGCCGTGGACTGGCGGCGCCTCACCGACCTGATCGCCGGCGAACTGGAGCTGACGACCGGGACGGTGAACCCGGAGTTCGCCGCGCAGGTGGCGGCCAGCCGCGACGCCATGGAGCTGATCGGCCGGCGGCGCCGGGCGGGTGACGCGGACCCGTTCCTGGCGTCCGAGCAGTCGCTGGTCGCCGGGCACCGGTTCCATCCCTCCCCCAAGGCCCGGCAGGGCGCCGACTGGCCCGCGTACGCCCCGGAGCTCGGCGCCCGCTTCCCGCTGCGCTGGCTGGCCGTCCGGGCGGACGCGGTCGTCGAGGAGGGCGACGTCTCCGTCCTGGACCGGCTCGGCCCGCCCGTCCGCGACGGCTACCGCGTCCTGCCCGCGCATCCGTGGCAGCTGGACCTGCTCCGCCCGGAGTCCGACGCCATCGTCGACCTGGGACCGTACGGCCCGGAGGCCGTTCCGACGTCCTCCGTCCGCACGGTGTACGTGCCGGACGCGTTCCTGAAGTTCAGCCTCGACGTCCGCATCACCAACTGCGTGCGCAAGAACGCCTGGTACGAGCTGTCCGGCGCGGTCGCGCTGACGCGGGCGCTGCGGCCGGTGTTCGACGAACTCGCCTGCGCGCTGCTGGCCGAGCCCGGCTACCGGACGGTGTCCGTCGGCGGCACGCGCCTGCGCGAGGGCCTCGGGGTCATCGTCCGCGAAGGCGTCCGCGGCCTGCCCGGCACTCCCCTGCTGGCCGCCGCCATCGCCGACCCGGACGGCGCCGGCCCGGCCGCCGCGTCCCGGCTCCTCGGCGACGACGCCGCGCCCGAGCGGGTGCTGGCCTGGTGGGACGCCTACGTGGGGCATGTGGTGCCGCCGGTCCTGCACGCCTACCTGCGGTACGGCGTCGTCCTCGAACCGCACCTGCAGAACGTCCTCATCGCGGTCGACGACGAGGGCACGCCGGTGCGGGCGGTGTTCCGCGACCTGGAGGGCACCAAGCTGCTGCCCGGACCGTGGGAGTCGTTCCTCGCGGACCTGCCCGGCCCCGTCGCGAGCGCCCTCACGTACGACCCGGAGCGCGGCTGGAACCGCGTCGTCTACTGCCTGTTCGTCAACCACCTGGCCGAGGTCGCCGCCACCCTCGCCGACCGCCACCCGTCGCTGGAGCCCGCGCTGTGGCGCGCCGTCCGGCGGCA
The DNA here is from genome assembly GCF_024055675.1 of Actinoallomurus rhizosphaericola. Classification (NCBI taxonomy): domain Bacteria; kingdom Bacillati; phylum Actinomycetota; class Actinomycetes; order Streptosporangiales; family Thermomonosporaceae; genus Actinoallomurus; species Actinoallomurus rhizosphaericola. The sequence continues at coordinate 72,356 of NZ_JAMXMW010000032.1, forward strand.
CGTGGTCCGCTGCGCCGGGGACACGCCGGCGGACACGGACGGCGCCGCGCGGCTGCGGGCCCTGCTGGCCGGGGTCCCGCTGCCCGCCAAGGCGAACCTGCGCACCCGGTGGGCCCGCGACCCCGACCGGCAGGCGGCCTATGTCCCGGTGCCCAACCCGCTCGCCGAGGACCTCGCGTGACCGGCCAGCCTCCCGAGGGAGAACCAGAGGACGCCGTTCGGGGGGAAGGGCGGGAACACGACGTGCCTGAGCAAGGGGCGGAACACGCCGCGCCTGGGGAAGGACGGGGACGCTGCGCGCCTGGGGAAGGGTGGGAGTGCGCCGCGCCTGGGGAAGGGTGGGAGTGCGCCGCGCCTGGGGAAGGGGCGGAACGCGCCGCGCCTGGGGAAGGGGCGGAACGCGCCGCGCCGGCGCCGCTCCCGGAGGGGGTGCGGGAACGCGCTCTGTCGGCGCCACTGCCCGCCTACGTCTACGACCTGGCCGGGCTGCGGGCACACGCCGCGTCGGTCCGGGCCGCGATCCCGGTGGAGCTCTACTACGCGGCGAAGGCCAACCCCGATCCGCGCCTGCTGGCCGCGCTCGCCCCGTACGTCGACGGGGTCGAGGTCTCCTCCGGCGGCGAGCTCGCCCACGTACGCGAAACCCTGCCCGGGGTCCGTACGGCGTTCGGCGGGCCGGGCAAGACCGACGATGAGCTGGCGGCGGCCGTCGGCGGCCGACCGCCGGTCCACCGGCTTCACGTGGAGAGCCCGCAGGAGCTGCGGCGCCTCGCCGCGCTGCGCCGGGAGACGGACGTGCTGCTGCGGATCAACCTGCCGGTCGCGATCAGCGGCGCCGCCCTGCGGATGAGCGGCCCCTTCGGCATGGACCCCGAAGCCCTCGGCGCCTGCCTGGACCTGCTGGAGCGGGCGCCCTGGGTCCGGCTGCGCGGCCTGCACGCGCACCTGGCCTCCGGGCTGGCGGCCGAGCCGCTGCTGGAGGTCGCCGCTCAGGTCCTCGGGTGGGCGCGGACCTGGATGGAGGGACCGAAGGAGGTCACCCTGGGCGGCGGCATGGCCGTCGACTACGGCGCCCCCGACGCCCGTTTCGACTGGGCGGCGTACGGCGCGGGGCTGGCGTCGCTGCGCCGGGACGAGGAGACCCTGCGGATCGAACCCGGCCGCGCGCTGACCGCCTACTGCGGGTGGTACGTCACGGACGTGCTGGACGTGAAGCGGTCCCACGGCGAGTGGTACGCCGTGCTGCGCGGTGGCACCCATCACCTGCGGACCCCGGTGACGAAGGGCCACGACCAGCCGTTCACGGTGCTGCCCGCGGGAGGCGAGCCCTCGGGAGGCGGGCCGGCGTGCGGCGGACCGGTGGCGAGCGGGCCGGTGACGCTCGTCGGGCAGTTGTGCACGCCGAAGGACGTGTTCGCCCGGCAGGTGCCGGTGGACCGGCTCGCCGTCGGCGACGTGGTGGCCTTCGCCCTCGCCGGCGCGTACGCCTGGAACATCTCCCACCACGATTTCCTGATGCACCCGAAACCGGCCTTCGCCTACATCGACCTTTGATCGCGGCGGAGATATCCTCGGAGGATATCGAGCCCCCCGACATCCGACGACGGTTGTCGCTTCAGGGGGCGGTATGCAGTCGATATGCCTGTGCATGATCGTGAAAGACGAGGCGAAGGTCATCGAGCGCTGCCTTCGTTCCGTACGCGACCTCATCGACCATTGGGTCATCTCCGACACCGGGTCCACCGACGGGACACAGGAACTGATCCGCGAGACGCTCGACGGGATTCCCGGTGAACTGCTCCAGGAGGACTGGGTCGACTTCGGGCACAATCGCACGCTGAACATCCAGCAGGCGTACGGCAAGGCCGACTATCTCCTCCTCATCGACGCGGACATGGTCGTACGGCGTGACGGCGACCTTCCGGAATTGACCGCTGATTCCTATATGTTGCGTCACTCCGGCGAGCTGGAATACCGCATCAAGCGTCTCGTCAGAGGCGACATCAAGTGGTATTACGTGGGTTCGACGCATGAGTACCTGACCACCGACGATCGGGATAACGCGGTCAACCTCGACGCTCTCATCATCGACCATTTCGCCGACGGCGGTTCGCGCGGCGACAAGTTCGAGCGGGACGCACGCCTCCTCCGCGCGGAGCTCGACCGCGATCCCGGCAATTCCCGCGCGGTCTTCTACCTCGCGCAGACGATGCGCGACATGGGCGACGTACGGGCGGCACTGGACCTCTACGAGCGGCGCGCCGCGATGAACGACTGGCCGGAGGAGGTCTATTACTCCCTGCTCCAGGCCGGGATCCTCCGGGCCGAGACCGGTGACTGGCCCGGGGCCATGGACGCCCTGGTGCGCGCGTGGGAGTTCCGGCCGGGGCGGCTGGAGGCGTGCTACGAACTGGCCTCGCGTCTGCGCCAGATGGAGCGCCACCAGGCCGCGTACGCGTTCGCCCGCGCCGGCCTGAACCGCCGCGAGCCCGACGACTGGCTGTTCGTCCAGCCGTGGGTCTATCGCTGGGGGCTGCTGTTCGAGTACTCCATCGCCGCGTACTGGGTCGGTGACGTGCGGGGCTCGCTGGAGGCGTGCGACCGGCTGCTGGCCATGCCGGAGCTCCCCGACGCCTTCCGGGAGCAGACCCGCGCTAACCGGGGATACGCCGTCCGCGCACTCGCCGAGACACGCCGTTGAGGCATCACTATCGGGGTGGACTTATATAAGTCGACACTGATACTTTCCCGGCGTGCATGCGTTCGATGTGCTCGGGGATCCCGTTCGCCGCAGGATCCTCGAGCTCCTCGCCGACGGGGAGATGACCTCCGGCGCGGTCTGCGCCGTGATCCGTGCGGAGTTCGGCATCTCCCAGCCGGCGGTCTCCCAGCACCTGAAGGTGCTGCGCGACTCCGGCTTCGCCACGGTGCGCCCGGACGGCGCCCGGCGCCTCTACGCGGTGAACTCCGACCCCCTCCAGGAGGTCGACGCCTGGCTCGACCGGTTCCGGCGCTTCTGGACGCCGCCCCTCGAAGCCCTGGCGACGGAGCTCGCCCGCGGCAGGCGCGAGCGCCGCCGCCGGACCGATGACGGGCCCCACCCGGAAGAAGGGAAACCCTGATGGACGTCACCCACCAGATCAACTCGGTCCGCCGGAAGGTCGGCAGCCGCATGATGGAGGCGGGCGAGGCGCGCACCGTCACCATCGCCCAGACCTACGCCGCACCGATCGAGGACGTGTGGGACGCCTGCACCGACCCCGAGCGCATCCCACGCTGGTTCCTGCCCGTCTCGGGCGACCTGCGCCTCGGCGGCCGGTACCAGCTCGAAGGGAACGCCGGCGGCACGATCGAGCGCTGCGATCCGCCGAATGCGTTCGCGGCGACGTGGGAGTTCGCCGGGCAGGTCAGCTGGATCGAGGTACGGCTGACCGCCGAGTCCGAGAACAGCACGCGCTTCGAGCTCGAGCACATCGCGCACGTCGACGACCACTGGGATCAGTTCGGGCCGGGCGCGGTGGGGGTCGGCTGGGACGGGGCCCTCCTGGGCCTGGCCGGCCACCTCACCTCCGATCCCGGGGCCATCGACCCGGCGCAGGCCATGGCCTGGGCCCGGTCCGAGGAGGGCCGGCGGTTCTGGGCGCTCAGCAGCGAGCGCTGGTGCGAGGCGAACCTCGCGGCCGGCGCCGACGAGACCTGGGCACGCGCCGCGGCCGACCGGACGACCGCCGCCTACACCACCCCGCCGCAGCCTGCGGACTCCTGAGCGCCCACCCCGATCACACCGTCCTCCTCGGCCGGTTGCCCGGTACGAGCAGCAGGCCGAGGATGATGGGCAATGTGGCCAGAATGCCGAGGTGGTAGGCCACGTCGCCGGTACGGGTGCTGTTCAGCGTGATGGTCAGCCCGTAGCCGGTTCCCAGGAGCGCGAACGATGTCGCTCCCACCGCGATCCCCCTGCTCTTCGTTGTGAAAGATTCACGCCTCCCGCAGGCGCTGACCTGTGTGAACTCCGGTCGGAACCTGACTCGGTTGACGCTCCGGGGACGCCGTCTCCACGATGACCAGCACACGCACCTCGGTCCGCCGGCGTGATCGGGGATCCTCCGCCCCCTTCCGGTATCGACGCGGTTGCACTTCGGAGTTCCTTCACGGAAAGGACGGGTAATGCGCGTTCACCCTTGGCGTGACGGCCGCTGGAAGGCGGCCATCGCCACGACGGCCGTCGCCTGCGCGACCGTCACGGCCACTCTGATCACCGGGAGCGCCCGGGCCGGCACATTGTCCGGCACCCTCTACCGCGACCCGACCACGCAGGTCGTCCGTTGGGTCGAGGCCAACCCCAACGACGCGCGTACCCCCGTCATCCGCGACAAGATCGCCAGCCAGTCGCAGGCCCACTGGCTGTCGGCGTTCAATCCCAGCACGGTGACCTCCGAGGTCTCCGGCGTGGTCAACGCCGCGAGCTCCGCGAACCAGATCCCCGTGCTCTCGGTGTACGAGATCCCCAACCGCGACTGCGGCGGCGCGAGCGCCGGTGGCGCGCCCGACTTCACCCAGTACCAGCAGTGGATCTCCAACTTCGCCCAGGGCCTCGGCGGCCGGACGGTCATCATCACTCTGGAGACCGACGCGCTCGCCCTGCAGACCTGCCTGAGCGGCTCCGACGTCGCGGCTCGCGACCAGGCGATCTCCCAGGCCGTACAGACGATCAAGAGGGCCGACGCGAACGCCAAGGTCTATCTCGACGGCGGCCACTCGGCGTGGAACTCCGCCAGCGAGCAGGGAAGCCGCCTGAAGGCCGCGGGCGTCCAGTACGCCGACGGCTTCTTCACCAACGTGTCGAACTTCCAGCCGCTGTCGAACGAGGCGGCGTACGGCCGGTCGATCATCTCCTACCTGCAGTCCCAGGGCATTTCCGGCAAGCACCAGATCATCGACACCAGCCGTAACGGCGGTTCCGTCGGCGCGCAGGGCGACTGGTGCGGCGATGACAACACCGACCACCGCATCGGCAACTACCCGACCCTGAACACCGGCGACCAGAACATCGACGGCTACCTGTGGATCAAACCGCCGGGCGAAGCCGACGGATGCGTCTACCCGGCCGGGAACTTCGTTCCCGACCTCGCCTACAACCTCGCCAGCTCGGCCCCCAACCCGCCGGACTCGCCCACGCCGACCCCCACGCCCACGCCGACCCCCACTCCGCCGACGGGTGGCGGCGCCTGCACGGCGGCCTACCAGACGATGAGCTCCTGGCAGGGCGGCTTCCAAGGCCAGATCTCCGTCACCGCCGGAAGCTCGGCGATCAAGAGCTGGAAGCTGACCTTCTCGCTGCCCAGCGGCGTCTCGATCAACCAGCTCTGGAACGGCACGCTGACCACCAGCGGATCCACCGCCACCGTCACCAACGTGTCGTGGAACGGCAACCTCGCAGCGGGGGCCTCCGCGCAGGTCGGCTTCACCGCCACCGGCAACGCGTCCTCCCTCACCCCCACCTGCACCGCATCCTGAACCGCGCGCCCGATGGTCCGGCCCGCACCCGAGGGTGCGGGCCGGACCATCGCCCCACGGGGGGGAAGCCGCTGGTGAGCCGCCCTTTCGGTTAGGGTCGACAGAGAGACGGCGCGCGTCCGGCCACTGCCTGGACGCCCGGAACGGCGGCCGTCGGCGCCGCCCGACGGTCCGCAAGGCACCAGATCCCGTCAAGGGAGCCGGTCATGCTCTCAGAACGATCGCGGCCCATCATCGCGGCGACGCTCCCGGTGGTCGCCGAGCACATCGGTGAGATCGCCCAGCGCTTCTACGAGCACCTGTTCCGGGTGCATCCCGACCTCCTGGACGGCACCTTCAACCGGGGCAACCAGGCCAACGGGGAGCAGCAGCTGGCCCTGGCCGGTTCGGTCGCGGCGTACGCCACCAAACTGATCGAGACGCCGGAGCGGACGCCGGAGCACCTGCTCTCCCGGATCGCGCACAAGCACGCGTCCCTCGGCATCCGCCCCGGTCAGTACCAGATCGTCAACGATCACCTGATGTGGGCGATCGCCGATGTCCTCGGCGAGGCCGTCACCCTGGAGGTCGCCGCGGCCTGGAACGAGGTCTACTGGCTCATGGCCCACAGCCTCATCCACGAGGAGCGTGGCCTGTACGGCGCGCGGGGGGTCACGCCCGAGACCGTGTGGCGGCCATGGGAGGTCGAGAAGAAGTTCCAGGAGACCCAGGACGTCGTCACCTTCGTGGTCAAGCGGATCGACGACCGTCTGGTGAAGACCTCACTCCCCGGCCAGTACGTCACGGTGCGGATGCGGATGCCGGACGGGATCCTCCAGCCCCGCCAGTACAGCCTGACGAGGGCCGACGACGGATGCCACCGCCAGTTCTCGGTGAAGCGGGTCCAGGCCGCCGACGGGAGGCCGGCCGGTGAGATGTCGACGCTGCTGCACGACTCGGTGGGGGTGGGCGACGTCCTGACGCTGTCCCTCCCGTACGGGAACGTCGTGCTCGACGACTCCGGACGGCCGGTGATCTTCGCCTCGGCGGGGATCGGGATCACCCCGATGGCCGGAATGCTCTCCCACCTCGAGAAGGCCGAGTCCAGGCTGCCCATCACGATGCTCCACGCCGACCTGGAGGAGGCCACGTTCCCCCTGCGCCGCCAAGTGGTGAGTGACATCGTCGAGCTGCCGCACGCCGAGCTGTACGTCTGGTACGAGAAGGGCGCCCACAGCATCGAACCGGTGAACGGCGTCTTCGACGGGACCATGGACCTCTCGGCGGTCGAGCTGCCGCAGAACGCGATCTACTACCTGTGCGGCCCACTGCCGTTCATGCGCGCGCTGCGGAGTTCGCTCCTCACGCGAGGCGTCGTCCCCGACGACATTCACTACGAGGTCTTCGGCCCCGATCTCTGGCAGGCCGACCTGGACTAGCCCGCCCGCGCTAGGGCCGGCCGTCGTCGCCGAAGTCGGGTACGTCGGCGGCCAGCAGGTGCTCGGTGCCGCCTTCGAGGATCTTCGCCGTCTCGATCGAGCGGGGGAGCATGGTCTTCTCATAGATGTGGATGGCGTCGTCGACGGTGGCCGCGTTCGCGAGGGCGACGGCGAGGTCACTGGCGTCGAGCATGGCGAGGTTGACGCCGACGCCGAGCGGGGGCATGAGGTGGGCGGCGTCGCCGAGCAGGGTCACCGTCGGGTCGTGCTCCCAGGCGTGCGGGACCGGCAGGGCGAAGATCGGGCGGTCGACGTACGGACCGTCGTTGTCGGTGATCATTTGGCGCATGCGGGGCGACCAGCCGGCGTACTCGTCGAGCAGCAGCGTGCGGATGCCGTCGGTGTCGTCGGCGGCCAGGCCGCGTGCGGTCATCCAGCCGACCGGCACCCGCCGGATGAGGTAGACGCGGATGTGGTTCCCGCCGTTGCGCTGGGCGAACAGGCCGCGAACGCCGTCGGCCGCGGCGGCGCTGCCCGGCCCGACCAGCTCGGCGATGTCGGCGTGCCGGTTCTCCACGTCGGAGAACCATGCCTCCAGGAAGCTCACCCCGGTGTACTCGGGGACGGCGGGAGACACGGCCGGGCGTACCCGGGAGAAGGCGCCGTCGGCGCCGATGACCAGATCGGTCTCGACGGTCGTGCCGTCGGCGAAGTGCAACCGGCGCGGCCCGTCGGCGGGTCCGCTGATCGTGTCGAGGGCGCGGCCCCAGTGCACGGTTCCCGGTTCGAGGGAGTCGAGCAGCAGGTCGCGCAGCAGACCGCGGTCGATCTCCGGCTTGAAGAGTTCGTCGGCCTCCGGGACGTTGTGGGCCAGGATCATGCCGGTCGGGTCCATCTGGCGCATCTCCTGCCCCTCGGGACGGGCCAGTCTGAAGAACTCGTCGAGCAGGCCGGCTTCGCGCAGGGCGAGCTGGCCGTTGTCGGCGTGCAGGTCGAGGGTGCCGCCCTGGTCGCGCGCGTCGGGACCCGGGTCGCGGTCGTAGACGGTGACCGCCAGGCCGCGCTGCTGGAGGATGCGGGCGCAGGTCAGCCCACCGGGCCCGGCGCCGATGACACTGATCCTGGCGCGGGCGGGTGCCGGGGAGTTCATGGTCGTCCTACCTTTCAAGTGTGGTTGCTCTGGTCGTTCGTAAGATCGGAGGGCCCTGGGGCTCCGGGCATGGCTGTCATGGTGGAGACCACTCGATGGCTTAAGGAACTTGGCCACCCGGAGCCCCGCGA